>DAOUZG010000004.1 GCA_030665705.1 Deltaproteobacteria bacterium
TCTTCAGCGCGGTGCAGGCGCTCGAGGTCGGCCTTGTCGACGCGATCGGCTATCTAGAGGACTCCGTAAAGGCCGCGGAGAGGCGCGCCGACATCGAGGAGTCCCGGGTGGTCGTGTACCACCGCCCACGCGAATACCGAACCAACCTCTACAGCCATCCCGCTACGACTCCGGCGCCTGTGGTGCACGTGGACCTCCTCTCCGGGGTGCTCGAGCCACTCTCGCCCGGCTTCTACTTCCTCTGGCCCGGGGTGCTGGGCGGTCGCTAGTCCGCGCCCGGCGCGATTCGGTCGCGAGTGTCCGGCCCCAGAAGCCGGCCCCCTTGACTACTCCGCGCGGTGCTTATTTCTCTGGTTGTCCGGGGAAACGGTGAACCGGGCAGTCAAGGAGGCATCACAATGGCACAAGAGCAAGAACGACGACCAGCGCTCCGGTGGGACCCCTTCGGGGAGTTGAGCCTCCTCGAATCGTGGAGCCCGCTTCGTGAGTTCGGCCTGGGGCCTGCCCGGCTGGCCGGTTTGATGGACGAAATGTTCGGAGACCGTCCGAGAGCAGGACAGAGCCTTGTTCCCCCGGTCGACATTGTCGAGGCGGAGGACCACTACCGGATCAGCGCGGAGCTACCGGGGGTCACCAAGGATGATCTCACGGTCGAGGTACACGACAGCGTACTGAGCATCCGCGGCGAGAAGAAGAGCGAACGCGAGGAGGAGCGGGAGAAGGGTCGCCGGCTCGAGCGCTCCTACGGGGCCGTGAGTCGCTCCTTCACACTCCCCGCCGACGCCAACGTGGACCAGCTCAGCGCTGCCTTCGAGAACGGCGTGCTGAAGATCACGGTTCCGAAGCAGCCGGAGGCGAAGCCCAAGACCGTCGCTATCCAGAGCTGACCGAGACTTAGAACCCCTCCACCTCAGGAATGACTTCACGCCCGAGAATCTCGAGTGGAGTGATCTCATCGACGTTGGACATGTTGAAGATCGCATGCTGGATCCCGAGCTCGGCTAGCTCGCGGCAGGTCCGGACCACGTCCGACGGAGTCATGGCGCCGGGTGCGAGGCGGACCGTGCCAAGGGTTGTCCGCTCGATCTCGTCATAGGACCTCCGGGCCCTCTCGCAGTGACGCTGCAGAACCCGGCATCCTCGGCGGTCCGCGCAACCTCCGCGAGCTTCCCGCTCAGCTCTCCCGGCCCCCCCCCTGCGCCTGTAGTGCGTCCCAGGGCCACTCTTCGTTGAACTGATATCCCCCCCGAGTATCTTCAGGATTCGGGGCCAGGAACAGCACCGCTTCCCCGAAGGCGTAGGCAGTCCGACTCCACTAGAACCACAACCCCTTTTCCATCCCCTAGGACGACGTTGCCCTCCTCCGTGCCCTTCACGATCTGCCCCGGGACCTCGGCGTGGCAACGGAGCGAGGGATGAGCTAGGCCTGCTCGGGATGCGGTGGTCCGTCGAGGAGCTGAGCCCGGCGGCGGTCGGCGTGAGTGCCAGCCGACGGACCGACATCCCGGCGCTCTTCAGCCGGTGGTTCAGTCAGCGGCTGGAGGAAGGCTTCGCCGAGTACGTTCCGCTCGGGCCACCTCGACGCGTTCGCCGCAGTCTGCGCCCGGAAGACGTGACACACTTCAATTTCTGGACGAAGTGGCCCCGCCCCTTCTTTCCCGTGCTCGACCGCGTGCTCGAGATCGGGTACCCGGTGCTGTGGAACGTCACCATCTCCGGACTGGGCGGGACGCAGGTCGAACCGCATGTCCCTCCGGCTGAGAAGGTGGTGGCGTCCGTTTCGGAGCTCTCGCGTCGGGTCTCCTCCTCGGCGATCCTGTGGCGCTACGATCCGATTTTCGTCTCGGCACACTACGGCCGAGAGCACCATCGAGAGACGTTCCGCCGGCTCGTTGACAGGCTCGGAGGGCAGGTCGATCGCGTTGCCGTCTCCTTCGTCACCCTCTACAAGCGTCAGGTCGAGCCCGACCTCAGCGCCTACGAGCAGGAGTCCGGGGACCGACTGCGGCGCCCGCCCCTGACGGAGGAGATCGAGCTCGGAGAAGAGCTGCACGAGATGGCCACGGAAGCCGGCTTGCCCTTCACGGTGTGCTGCAACTCGGAGCTACGGAGGGCGCTCGGCTGTTCTCGCAGTGCGTGTAACAGCTTCGACTGGGCCCGACGCGTCTACCCCGTTCTGGATCGACATACCCGACTGAAGGATCGCCCGACCCGGCGCGACTGCGGTTGCAGCGCAGAGGTCGACATCGGCGTTTACGATACGTGCGTGCTCGGGTGCCGCTACAGCTACGCGAGCTGCAACCTGGGCAAGGCCCGAGGCAACTTCGTCCGTCACGATCCGAAGGCGGCCTGTCTGATCCCCTGATCCGCACCGCGTTGCGTTCGGTTCGAACCGAACCTCGGGTTAGAGAAAGGCGAAGCGAAGGGCAAAGAGGAGCGCGATCGCCAGAACGGCCGGGCGACACGCCCGAAGACCTCCACTTACGAGCTTGACGATCGCGTAGGTGACCAGACCCAGGCCGATGCCGTCGGTGATCGAGAACGTCAGGGGCATCCCGAGCGCGGTGATCAGAGCCGGTGCGTACTCGGTCGCGTCCTCCCAATCGATCTCGGCGAGCCCGCGCGCCATCAGGCAGGCGACAAAGAGTAGCGCGGGCGCCGTCGCGTACGCTGACACCGTCCTCGCCAGCGGCTCGAAGAACAGACAGAGCAGAAACAGCCCCGCGACGGTCACCGCACAGAGACCCGTACGCCCTCCCGCCTTGATCCCCGACGCGCTCTCGATGTAGCTGGTGGTCGTCGACGTGCCGAGCATTGCGCCGGCCACGGTCGCGCTCGAGTCCGCCAGCAGCGCACGGCCGAGGCGAGGCAGCCGCCCCCGTTCGTCCAAGAGCCCCGCACGGTGCGTGACGCCCACGAGAGTCCCCGCCGTATCGAAGAGATCGATGAATAGGAAGGTGAACACGACCACGATCAGACTGAGATCGAGCGCGCCACCCACGTCGAGCTTGAGCAGCGTCGGACTCGGGTCGGGGGGAAGTGACACGAAGCCGTGCCACTCCGAGATCCCGAGGCCAACCCCGAGGGCCGCCGTCGTCAGAATCCCGAGGAGGATCGCCCCGGGGATCCCGCGATGGTCGAGCACGACGATCAAGGCGAACCCGGTCAGGGCGAGAACGGGAGCGGCGGCTTTCAGGTCCCCCAACGCGACCAGCGTAGAGGGGTCGTCCACGACGATCCCCGCGTTCTGCAGCCCGATGGCCCCTAGGAAGAGACCGATCCCGGCGGAGATGGCCAGCTTCAACGTTTTCGGGATCGAGTTAATGATCCACTCGCGGACCGGAAGCAGACTGAGAGCGACGAACAAAACGCCCGAGACAAACACCACGCCGAGGGCGACCTCCCAGCTGTATCCCATCCCCTGGACCAAGCCGTAGCTGAAGAAGGCGTTGAGCCCCATTCCCGGAGCGAGCGCAACGGGATAGTTGGCATAGAGCCCCATGATCGCGGTGCCGACGGCGGCCGCCAGACAGGTCGCCACGAACACCGCCCCGAAATCCATTCCCGCCTCCGACAGCATCGCCGGGTTCGCGAACGTGATGTAGGCCATCGTGAGGAAAGTCGTCACGCCTGCCAGGATTTCCGTCCCAACGGTCGTTCCCTGCTGGCCGAGCGCAAAGTAAGAATCGAGCGCTGTGACGAGACGTGATCGCATCTCCGGACCGCTCACCGGTGCCCTGCTCCTACGATTTTCTCAGCCGGACGCGACGCGGGCCCGAGCAACGCCGACGTCCGCTCACGCGCTCTTACCCAGGGCCGACCCTTCAGGCGGGAAGAGGAGCGTGTCCTTCAACCGAATCTTCTCTTCGGAATCGAAATCGGGGAAAGGAAGCCGGTTTTCGTAGCGCCAGGCTTCGACGCGGGTTTCGGCCTCCCGGATCTTCTCAGGCGCAAGCCCGTCGTCGCGACCGAGGTAGGTGGTTTGCGATGGGAAGGCGAAGCCGGTTCCCGCGCTCTCCACGACGTCCATGATTCGCAGGAAGATGTCCTCCCGGATAGAGAGAAACTCGTTCCAGTCGGAGGTGAGGACGTAGGCATAGAGCTCCAGGTCGAGCGAGTAGGCGCCGAAGTTGACGAACCGCACACGCGCGGGGTCGGGGCTGACCTTTGGGTGAGCAAGCAGCAGGGAGCGCAACTCGGCAAGCAGGTAGCGGAGCTGGTCCGGCGTCGTCTCGTAGCGAACTCCGATTACGGTGTAGACCCGGATCATGTCGCGCTTCGCGAAATTCTCGAGATGCAGGGATGAGAACTCCGCATTGGGGATGGTGACCACGGTACGATCGAGGGTTCGAATCCTCGTCGAGCGAAGTCCCACCTCTTCCACCGTTCCGATCTTGTCTCCGAATCGGCAGAAATCGCCCACCGCAACGGGACGATCCGCGAGCAGGGTCACCCCTCCGAAGAGGTTCTCGATCGTCTTTTGAGCGGCAAGAGCAATCGCGAGACCACCGATCCCGAGACCGGCAATGATGGCAGTTATGTTTACGCCGAAGAGATCGAGCACCGCAAGTACAGCGAAGACCGCGAGCAGAACCTTGAGCGTCTTCCTTCCGAGCGGCACGAACTGGGTGGCCGAGGCCTGGCCGCGTTCACCCAGTCGTCGTATTGCGAGGTCGGCGACCAGATCCACGGTGCGCAGGAGGAACCAGGTGACGGCCACGAGGAACGCGGCCTGCTGGAGGCTGCCCAGGGTCTGCCGTACCGGAACCGAGAGCCCCAGTGGGGCTGCGCCGGCGGTAAAGAGGACCACGAAGATCACGAGGCGAAGGGGACCGACAATGGCTTGGACGAGCTGGTCGTCGATCCGGGTCTCCGACCGCTCGATCAGGGGGCGGGAAAGACGGACCACAACGATTCCCGCTAGCCACGAGAGCCCGTAGGCAACGGCCACGAGAAGGAGCAGGCTGATCCACTGCCAGAGCTCGACCTCGAGAATGCGGACCTCGAAGAATGGGCTCGGAAGGATCTCTCCCAGGGCTCCGTAGCCGAACTCCTCGTACAGGGTCGGAAGCCGAGCCACGGTGACAGACGCGAACTTCCAGATCGGCACACCGTCCTCGCGCTTCACGCGCTGTAACAGAAGGTCGACGGGACCGCGATTCGTCTCGATGCGCCCAAGGAGGTCGCGGCTGGGCGATAGGCCATCGTTCCGATGGCCCGCGGGGTCGCGGCTCAGGGCTTCGAGGTCGACCCAGAGCGTGCGGTCGAGCACGACCTTGAGCTGGCGTGCCAGGATCGGTCCTCGTTCCGCGCGCTTCGCCTTCGACACGCGCTGGAGGTCCAGAAACTCAGCGGCCAGGGCATAGTCGTTCTCCCGACACGCGACGAGATATCCCTGGACCGAGGTCCGCGGCGTGCCTCGGTCGAACTCGTCTTCGGGGGCGTTGGGAGCCGTCGGAGCCCGGGACTCTGGCTGTCCCTCCTCCGCGACCGACGACGACGCAAGGCCGAGTGCTAGAACCAAACCAAGAACGATTCTGCATAGGGGCTGGACTCTCATATCACCCTCCTCCACGTTGGCGCCCGAGATTCTATCCGCCCGGTCGAAAGAGGGGAGTAGGACGTTCCAGGCACCCGAGAGACCGCCGCCCACGCCGGCCGATGCGCGAGAGGAGCGACGAGGAGCCTGGACGGGGGGCTCATCGGTCTTGCCCTTGCAGGCGTCCCGGAGGAGACCGATCTTTTCGGCTCTTGGGCGGGTCCGCGGACTGAACAAGAGAGGAACTAGGAATGGTTCAAGAACCGGTGGTCGCCTATTTCTCTATGGAGATCGGACTGGATACATCGATCCCAACCTATGCGGGCGGTCTGGGGGTGCTTGCGGGGGATACGATCCGCTCTGCGGCCGATATGGAGATCCCGATGGTCGCGGTAACCCTCCTGCACCGTCACGGTTACTTCCACCAGCGCCTCGACGAGCACGGTCACCAGAGCGAGGAACCGGTGGTCTGGAGCGTGGAGGAGTCCCTGGAGCGGCTCGATCTACGGGTGACCCTCGAGATCGAAGGCCGTCCGGTCGAGATCGGAGTGTGGCGCTATCACGTGACCGGCGTGACCGGCTTCCAAGTCCCCGTCTATCTCCTCTACACGGACCTACCTGAGAATGCCGAGCAGGACCGCCCGATCACCGACGCCTTGTACGGGGGGGATGCGCACTATCGCCTCTGCCAGGAGACGGTGCTCGGGCTAGGTGGCGTCAAGATGCTCCGCGCGCTCGGCTATGACCAAATCGCGCGTTTTCACCTGAACGAGGGGCACGCAGCCCTCATCGTGCTGGCGCTTATCGAGGAACAGCTCGCAGCAAAGGGGGACGGAGGGAGCGTGACCTCTGAGCTCGTTGAAGTGGTTCAGGATCAGTGCGTCTTTACGACCCACACGCCGGTACCTGCGGGCCACGACCAGTTCCCGGGTGAACTCGTGCGTCGGGTCATCGGAGACCAGCGCTTCGAGTGGCTGGAGCCGCTTACCGGGGATAGAGTCCTCAACCTGACGGAGCTGGCGTTGCGTGCATCACGGTTCGTGAACGGAGTCGCAATGAGCCACAGGGAGAGCTCCCTCGAAATGTTCCCGGGCTATCCGATCCACTCCATCACGAATGGTGTGCACAGTCGAATGTGGACCTCCCCTCCTTTCCAGGCTCTCTACGATCGATATCTGCCCGATTGGAGAAGGGACGGACTGTCTCTTCGTTACGCGATCAACATCCCCAAGGAAGAAATCTGGGCAGCGCATACGGAGGCAAAGCGCGCCCTCCTCGAGCATGTCAACCGCGAGACGAGGAGCAACTTCCAGCAGGACGTGCTCACAATCGGCTTCGCCCGAAGAGCCACCGCTTACAAGAGAGCGTATCTGGTTGTCCGGGATCTCGGACGACTCAGGGAGATCGCGGCGACCGCCGGTCGTGTCCAGTTCGTGTTTGCAGGGAAGGCACACCCGCGGGACTACGAGGGGAAAGAGATCATACGGCTCCTGCATCAGGCAAGAGACGAGATCCGCGACGACGTCCCGATCGCGTACCTGCCGAACTACGACATGGAATCGGCAAAGCTGCTGTGCGCGGGTTCGGACATCTGGCTGAACACGCCGATGCCTCCTCTGGAAGCATCGGGGACCAGTGGGATGAAGGCGGCGCTGAACGGTGTTCCCAGCCTGAGCGTGCTCGATGGATGGTGGGTAGAGGGGCACGTCGACGGCGTAACGGGCTGGGCGATCGGTGAGCGCGGTGAGCCGACTCAAGAGTTCGACCCGAAGAGCGACGACTCAGCCGCGGCTGCGCTCTACGACAAGCTGGAGCATGCGGTGATCCCGTGCTTTTACAACCAGCGGAACCGATTTATCGAGATGATGCGCTACACGATCTCTCTGAACGGCTCGTTCTTCAATACGGAGAGAATGATCTGGCAGTATCTCCACCGGGCCTACCAAATCCACAGGGGCCAACGAGCTCCGGATGGCGTCGGACCGTAGGCGGAACACCTGCTATCCTTGGCGGATCTGCCCGGAGCGCGCAGGGGAGACGCAGAGGCACGGAAGGAAAGATGGGGGGAGACGTCAGCTTCGCGTTTGCCTTGGAGCGCGGCGCCAATGTCCTGAACGGGGGTGGAGTGCATTTCTCCGTCTGGGCCCCGCACGCGGATCGCGTCTCCGTGAGACTCCTGCACGATCGGGGGCCCGTGGAACTCGACCTCGAGCCGCGCGCTACCGGGATCTTCGAGCGAACCGTCCCCGACGCAGGTGCCGGAACCGACTACTTCTACCGGCTCGACGGGCTGTGCGACCGTCCCGATCCGGTGAGCCGATACCAGCCGGCGGGGGTTCACGGTCCGTCTCGGGTAATCGATCCACGGCGGTACCGGTGGTCTGAGGCCGGGTGGCAGGGAGTCGAGCAGAGCAAGCTCGTGATTTATGAGGTGCATGTCGCCACCTTTACCGAAGCCGGCACCTTCGAGGCCGCGATCTTGCACCTTCCCGAACTGTGCGATCTCGGCATCACGGCACTCGAGCTCATGCCTGTGGCTGAGTTCCCCGGCGAGCGCAACTGGGGCTACGACGGCGTGTTCCCGTACGCGCCGCACGGTCACTACGGTGGCCCGTGCGGCCTCCGACGCCTGGTCGATGCCGCACACGGCCTCGGCCTGGCCGTCATCCTCGACGTCGTCTACAACCACCTGGGACCCGACGGAAATGTCCTCGCGGAGTTCGGTCCGTACTTCACCGACCGCCATCGCACCCCGTGGGGCCCTGCGGTCAACCTCGATGGGCCCGAAAGCACGGAGGTGCGCAGGTATTTCCGGGACAACGCTCTGTACTGGCTCCAGGAATATCGGTTGGATGGACTCAGGCTCGACGCTGTGCACGCGATGTACGATCACAGCGACAATCACTTTTTGGCGGAGCTCGCAGAGTCGGTTCGAAGCCTGGGAGAAAAGCTCGGCCGGCGAGTCCACCTGATCGCAGAGAGCGACCTGAACGACCCACGCCTGGTGCGCCGCCGGGCGGAAGGTGGCTACGGTCTCGGCGCGATATGGAACGACGACTTCCACCACGCCGTCCATGCTGCACTGACCGGAGAGCGAGCGGGGTACTACGTCGACTTCGGTGGGATCAAACCGTTGGCCAAGGCGTTGTCCGAGCGTTTTGTGTATAACGGTGTCTACTCTCGATTCCGGAGGGGGCATCATGGGGCCCCCGCGCGCGACTTGCCTACGGACCGCTTCGTTGTGTTCATCCAGAACCACGATCAGATCGGAAACCGCGCACTCGGCGAGCGTCTTTCCACCCTCGTGTCACGTGAGCGGCTGCGCCTAGCGGCAGCCCTGTTGCTCCTCTCTCCGTACGTGCCCCTTCTTTTCATGGGTGAGGAGTACGGAGAGACCAACCCGTTCCTGTACTTCGTGAGCCATGAGGACACCAGGCTGATCGACGCGATCCGGCGCGGTCGTCGACAGGAGTTCGCAGCCCTCCATCGCCAAGAAGCGTTTCCCGACCCGAACGACGAGCTGACTTTCCAGAGGTCGCGTCTGCACCGCGATCTCGGACGAAGCGCCAGCCAGTCGCAGCTCCGGGGACTCTACCGGCAGTTGCTCCAGCTGCGGCGCGAGGAGCCCGCTCTGCGCCCCGGGGCCACCGAGGTCCACACGGCATGCGATCCGGAGAAGGGCTGGATCGTGATGGAATACCGACCGCCCGTCGGACGCGCAGCGTTCGCCGCGTTCCACTTAGGGGAGGCTCCGATCGAGGCGCCCGCTCCGCTGGTTGGCGTCCCGTGGCGCCTCCGGCTCGCCACGGACGAGGCGGCTTTCGGCGGACCGGGCAGCCAAGCGCGCGAACGGATCACGGGGGGGGCTGGTTCTCCGCCGCGGGTGCTCCTACCGGCCGAGACCGCAGTTTTCTACATTAGCGAGGCGGCATGATACGGGTGTGGCCGGGATCCCCCTACCCCTTGGGGGCGACGTGGGACGGAGAGGGCGTCAACTTCGCCCTCTTCTCCGAACACGCGACCGCCGTGGAGCTTTGTCTCTTCGACGGCGCGGATTCCCCCAAAGAGGACCTTCGAGTTCCGTTTTCCGAGCGCACCAACCGGATCTGGCACGGGTACCTACCGGAGGTCCGCCCGGGGCAGCTCTACGGCTATCGGGTCCATGGTCCCTACGCGCCCGAGCTGGGCCATCGCTTCAACCCCAACCAGCTGCTTCTCGACCCTTACGCAAAGGCAATCACCGGAGACCTTCGGTGGAGTGACTTGATGTACGGCTACGCGTGGAGCGACCCGATGGACGATCGCTCCTTCAACCGAGAAGACAGCGCTCCCTCTATGCCGAGGTGCGTCGTTGTCAACACGGCCTTCACCTGGGGCGACGACCGACCGCCGCGGAACTCGTGGAGCCAGACCCTTATCTACGAATGCCACGTCAAGGGGATGACGGGCCGTCATCCAAGCGTACCCGAAGACCTACGCGGCACGTACCTCGGCCTCGCCTCGGATCCGATCCTCGACCACCTGCTTTCGCTCGGTGTCACGGCGGTCGAGCTGCTGCCCGTGCACCATTGCATCTCCGAACGTCAGCTGGTCGAGCGTGGGATGACGAACTACTGGGGCTACAACTCGATCGGCTTCTTCAGCCCGGACCCGAGATACGCCGCCGGATCCCACGGGGAACAGGTGAACGAATTCAAGTCGATGGTGAAGGCTTTCCACCGCGTCGGAATCGAGGTGATTCTCGATGTGGTGTACAACCACACGGCGGAGGGAAACCACCTCGGTCCGACGCTGTGCTTCCGAGGGATCGACAACTGCTCCTACTACCGGCTCGTGCCGGATAATCCTCGCCACTACCTCGACTTCACGGGGTGTGGGAACAGTCTGAACGTCGGACATCCGCGCGTCCTGCAACTCGTCCTCGATAGCCTTCGGTACTGGGTCATGGAGATGCACGTCGACGGCTTCCGCTTCGACCTCGCTCCGACGATGGCACGCAACCCGATCCACTTCGACCGATCCTCGAGCTTCTTCGCAACCGTGCAGCAGGATCCCGTACTCGCCCAGGTCAAGCTGATCGCCGAACCCTGGGATCTCGGTCCCGGGGGCTACCAGGTCGGAAACTTCCCTCCGGGGTGGGCCGAGTGGAATGGGCAGTACCGCGACACGATCCGGCGCTTCTGGCGTGGAGAAGAGGGGCGCGTGGCTGAGCTCGCGTCACGGCTCTCCGGGTCGAGCGACCTATTCCAGGCGAGCGATCGCACGGCCTACTCGGGGATCAACTTCGTGACTTCCCACGACGGCCTTACGCTCCACGATCTCGTGAGCTACGAGCGGAAGCACAACGAGGCAAATGGGGAGGAAAACCGAGACGGGACGGATGAGAGCTTCAGTCGGAACTGGGGCGTTGAGGGAGAGACCGAGTCGGTGCGCATCCGGCGGATGCGTGAGCGGATGAAACGGAACCTTCTCGCGACTCTAGTTTTCGCTCAGGGTGTCCCCATGCTCTCCCATGGTGACGAGCTCGGTCGAACCCAATTCGGAAACAACAACGCCTACTGTCAGGACAACGAGGTTTCCTGGGTCGACTGGGACCTCGACGAGAGAGCGCGCGCCTTTCTCGACTTCAGTCGCCGCGTGATTCGGATTCGGGAGTCGAACTCGGTATTCCGCCGCCGCCGCTTCTTCGCGGGAAACCCCGTTTCCGGCGATGGAGTCAAAGACGTCTCCTGGATCCGACCAGACGGTAAGGAGATGGCCGTATCGGACTGGCAGAACCCCAAGAACCGCGTTCTCGGAATGCTGATCCACGGCGAGGCCTCGGACGAGGTGGACGAGCGAGGCCGGCCCAATCGCGGCCAGACGCTCGTGGTCCTACTCAACGGCGGAGCTCGATCGCGCTATTTTCAGCTTCCCGGGATCCGCGACCAGGGGGCCTGGCGAGAGATCGTGAATACCGCGCGCCCGGGCACGCGCCTGGTGAGGGGAGGAGGTGTTAACCTGGTGGCGCACTCCCTGATTCTGCTCGGTTTCGAGGTGCCACGGTGATGCGAGTGAGAGCCGGATCGGAGGACACCTTCGACGTGGCGGGCCCCCCCGTCGATCGACGCGAGGTCGAGGCGCTTCAGCGTGGAGACCACACCCAACCCCACCGCATCCTGGGCGCCCATCCGGTGCACGCCTGGGGCCAGCAGGGTGTCGTGGTGCGGGGTTTTCACCCGGATGCGCACGCCGCAGACTGCATCGTAGAGGAATCCGAAGCGGAGTCGATGGCCCCGCTCGGCCGTGGGCTGTTCTCCATCTTTCTCCCCGGTCATCAACTTCCTCTCCGGTACCGGCTCCGTTTCTACTTCCCCGGCGGAACAACCTGGGAGCGCGACGATCCCTACCGCTTCCTGCCGACGGCCGGGGATCTCGATCTGCACCTCTTCAACGAAGGAACCCATCGGCGCCTCTGGGAGATCCTGGGTGGCCACCACCGAACGGTCGACGGAACCGCGGGCACCGCGTTCGCCGTCTGGGCTCCGAACGCGCGCCACGTCTCCGTCGTCGGAGACTTCTGCCGCTGGGACGGCCGTCTGTTCCCCATGAGGTGCCTCGGGAGATCGGGCGTCTTCGAGATCTTCATTCCAGGAGTGGAGCCTGGTGCCCTCTACAAGTACGAGATCAAGACAAAGGAAGGGCACCTTCGGCTGAAATCGGATCCGTGCGCTTTCGCGATGGAGCTGCCACCGGGCACGGCGTCTCGCGTGGCGATTTCGAGCTACCTATGGACGGATCAGGACTGGCTCCAGGAGCGTGCGGAGCGCGATCCGAGACGTGAGCCCATTTCGATCTACGAGGTGCACCTGGGCTCGTGGGCACGCGTCCCGGAAGAAAGCAATCGCTACCTGGCATACCGCGAAATCGCCCCTCGTCTGGTTGAGCACGTCAAGCGCCTCGGCTTCACTCACGTTCAGCTCTTACCGCTCTCGGAGCACGCCTTCTACCCGTCGTGGGGCTATCAGATTACCGGCTACTACGCGCCGACCTCGCGTTACGGCTCACCGGACGACCTCCGATTCCTGATCGACCTGTGCCACCGTGAGGGGATCGGGGTGATTCTCGATTGGGTGCCGGCGCACTTTCCCAAAGATGACTTTGCCCTCCGACAGTTCGATGGGACGGCGCTCTATGAGCACGGGGACCCCCGTCAGGGAGAACACCCCGACTGGGGGACGCTCATCTTCAACTACGGACGCAAAGAGGTAAAGAACTTCCTCATCGCGAACGCGCTCTACTGGCTGAAGGAATTCCACCTCGACGCGCTTCGCGTGGATGCGGTGGCCTCGATGCTCTACCTCGACTACAGCCGTGAGGAGACAGACTGGATTCCCAATCCATCGGGTGGACGCGAAAACCTCGACGCGATCGACTTTCTCCAAACCTTGAACGCGATCGTTCGCGAGGAGGTCCCGGGAGCGTTCACGGTGGCCGAGGAGTCGACCGCCTGGCCCGGGGTGACGCGCCCGGTCGAACAGGGAGGGCTCGGCTTTACCTTCAAATGGAACATGGGCTGGATGCACGACAGCCTCCTCTACTTCAGCAAGGATCCGGTTCACCGCAAGTTCCACCAGGATCAGTTGTCCTTCTCCATGATCTACGAGTACCACGAGCGCTTTATCAACCCGCTCTCCCACGACGAAGTGGTGCACGGCAAGGGACCCTTACTCGAAAAGATGCCGGGCGATCTCTGGCAGAAGTTCGCGAATCTCAGGCTTCTCCTGACCTACCAGTTCACGCGTCCGGGAAAGAATCTCCTGTTCATGGGGACCGAGCTCGCTCCGTACCAGGAGTGGCACCACGACGCGAGCCTCGACTGGCATCTCTTAGACGACCCGAGAAGGCAGGCCTTCGCGTTCTTCTTGCAGGAACTGGCGCACCTGTACCGGGAATCACCCTCTCTTTGGCAGCGTGACCCCGATCCCGAGGGGTACTCGTGGATCGACTTCCAGGACCACGAGCAGTCGGTCGTGTCCTACGTGCGGCGATGCGAGACGGAGCATCTGGTCGTCGTGTTGAACCTGACCCCCGTGCCTCGGGAGGGTTACCGGGTCGGGGTCCCGGCAGCAGGACGCTACTTCCAGCGATTCTCCAGCGACGATCGGCGTTACGGGGGGAGCGAGTTCGAGACCTGGACGATCGTCGAAACGGAGCCCGAGCCGTTTCACGGGTTGCCGCAATCGGTGCGTCTCGCCCTTCCACCCCTCGGAGCGCTGATCCTAGCACCGGCCCCCTGACTTGGCGCGGCGCCCGGTGCTCCGAGTACTGGCCGATCGCATCGGCATCTTGCCTGCCTACATGCCGATGGGCGCGCGACGCCCACGCGCAACGACCGATACGACACGCGTGGCCATTCTCACCGCGATGCGATTCGAGGCAGACGACGAAGCAGCGGCGAGACGGTCGCTCGTGAAGCTGGATCAAGAGGAGCAGCAGGGACCTCTCGAACCCACACGTGTAGTCTTCGAAGACGAGAAGCCCAGGCTTCTCGCTCGAAGGGGTCCGGGGAGCGAACGAACCGTCCAAACCGAGTTCGAGATCCGGGAAGAATGCGGAACGGTTCATGAGCGGTCCGTGCGGGCAGATGTCGGTCAGCCCGGACGGTTGACGGGACCTCCTCTTCCTTCCCTCCCAGTGGGCGTGCACCGGCTCCGGGTCATCGTGCACGATCCGGATGGCCCGCGTGAAGGAGAGCAGACTCTCATCGTGGCTCCCCGCCGGTGTCTGACGGTCGAGGAACTGCTCGGCGATCGTCGCGCCTTCGGCCTCTGGACGAACCTCTACACGGTTCGCAGTGACCGGGACACGGGATTCGGAAACCTGTCGTCCTTGGGGGAGCTCGCCCGATTTGCTGGAGAGATCGGAGCGGACTTCGTCGGCATCAACCCCTTGCACGCCCTGCGCAACCGGTCGGACGAGATCAGTCCCTACCTCCCCGTAAGCCGAATCTTTCGGAGCCCCCTTTACCTCGACGTACGGGCCGTCCCCGAATTCGAAACCTCCCCCGATGCACGCAGCCTCCTCGAGAGCGAAGGGTGTCGACGAGAAGTAGAAGCCTTGAGGCAAGCGGATCGACTCGACTATGCGCGAATCGCGGCGATTCAGCGCCGCATACTGGAGGTCCTTCATCGAAGGTTCCTCGCATTCCAACGCGCACGCCGAGGGGCCCGCGAGCGCGCCTACCACGACTACTGCGCGCGGCAGGGCGATCTCCTCACGATGTTCGCGACCTTTCAGGCTCTCGAGGAGGATCTGGCGAGATCAGGGATCCCTCGCGACTGGCATGTCTGGCCCGCGGAGCTACGTGGCCCGCGGTCACAGGGGATCCAGGAATTTCGAAGCAAGCACCCAGATTCTGTCGAGTTCTGGAAATTCGTGCAGTTCGAACTCGACCGCCAGCTCGCAGCCGCAAGCCGTGAGGGGCAGGCGGCCGGACTGCCCATCGGGCTCTACCAGGACCTCGCGGTCGGGAGTGCAGCTTCGGGTTTCGACCCGTGGGCTTTCCCCGGCCTATTCCTGGACGGTCTGCGCTTGGGGGCCCCGCCCGACGACTACGCCGCCGCGGGACAGGACTGGGGTTTTCCGCCGCTCGACCCGCGCACGCTCGCGGCAGATGGATATCGATACTGGACCCTGGTCCTTCGCGCGGCCCTCGCGCATTCGGGAGCGATCCGTATCGACCACGTGATGGGGCTGTTCCGTCAGTACTGGGTCCCGGCTGGTTCGCCGCCCACGGAAGGGGCCTACGTCCGTTTCCCGGCTCAGGAACTCCTCGCTCTGCTGGCTGTGGAGAGTCGCCGCCACGAGGCACTGGTCATCGGCGAGGACTTGGGTACGGTTCCGCGGGGCCTCCAGTCTCAGCTCGCGCGATGGGGCGTCGTTTCGTCCCGCGTGCTGCTCTTCGAGCGGAACAGACGGGGAACGTTCCGGCCGGCGTCAAAGTACTCACGTCGTGCCTTGGTCACCGTCAACACGCACGATCTACCGACACTCGCGGATTACTGGGCGGAAAAGGACCTCGAACTGAGACACGAACTCGGTCTGCTCTCCGACGACGCGCTCGCGGAGGCCCGGTTCCGACGGGACCGCGAGCGCAAGGGCCTACTCCGACGACTGGCGGCCGAGGGTTGTCTCCCCTCCGCTGAGGAGCCCGATTCGTTCGGCGAACTCTGCGCGGCGGTGAACTCGTTCCTGTGTCGGACTCCCGCGCCCCTCGTCGGACTCTCCCTTGATGATCTCGCGGGCGAGACCGGGCCGGTCAACGTTCCCGGGGTCCCCCCGGAGCGATTCCCGAGTTGGACACGTCGAATGCGTCTCTCCCTGGAGGCACTCCCCCATGACGAGACGGTCGGGGAAGCACTGACCGGGGCAGCCGAACGGTCCAGACGGTCTCGATGAGACGTCCCGGAGCGACTTACCGAATCCAGGGCCGTGGCACCGTCCGATTGAGCGACCTCCGGAAGCTCGTCTCCTACCTCGAGCGTCTCGGGATCACCCACCTCTACCTTTCGCCGATCCTGCGCGCCCGACGCGGAAGCACGCACGGATACGACGTCGTCGATCCCACGCGGATCGATCCGGCGCTGGGAGGGGAGCCCGACCTCAGGCGGTTGGTCCAAGCGTTGCACACCCGTGGACTGGGGCTCGTGCTCGACCTCGTCCCAAACCACATGGCCGCAGACCCAGAAAACCGGTTCTTCGAGGACGTCCTCGCACACGGTCCAGCGTCACGCTTCGCCTCCTGGTTCGATATCGACTGGGGCGAGCCCGGAAGGGATCGCCACGAGCCCGTGATCGTTCCCGTTCTCGCTAGCCCGCTCACGCACTCACTCGCGCGCGGCGCGCTCACGCTAGTACGGACGCAGGGTCGGATCCGTCTATGTTACACCGATCAATCGTATCCTCTCGATCCTTCTACACTCGCTCCGGTGCTCCGATCGGTCCTCGCTACACTGATTTCCGACTCCCGGGCGTCCACTGAACGAGAGAAGCTGCGGCAGCTCTCCGAACGACTTCGCGAGATCCCGCTACGGACCGAAACCGACCCTCAAGCAATCCATTCGCGCCTCAGGATCGCAGCCAAGGCGGAGGCGGGGCTCGCGAGTCTGCTCAGATCGTCAACCCGTGTGCGGGGAGCACTCGACAAGACTCTGGCTGGGTTCAACGAGCCCCGAGGGCGATCGCGACTCAAGCGACTGCTCGATCTGCAGGCGTACCGTCTCGGGTACTGGCGAACCGCACGCCATCGCCTGAATTACCGACGCTTCTTCGATGTGAACGGCCTCGTGGGAATCCGTCTGGAGGACCCTGCCGTCTTCGCAGCGACCCACGCGAAGGTACTCGAGTGGGTGGAGGCGGGGTGGCTCGACGGGCTGCGGATCGACCAT
Organism: Deltaproteobacteria bacterium; assembly: GCA_030665705.1. Classification (GTDB taxonomy): domain Bacteria; phylum Myxococcota_A; class UBA9160; order SZUA-336; family SZUA-336; genus DAOUZG01. The sequence goes on from DAOUZG010000004.1 coordinate 16,969, forward strand.
ATCGACGGGCTGCTCGACCCTCGCGGCTACCTCCATCAGCTCCGGGAGGCGGTGGATCGGAGGCTCTCCAAGCGCCGCCGCCCCGCCTTTCTCCTCTTCGTGGAAAAAATTCTGGCTCACCGAGAGCGTCTTCCGAGCAGCTGGCCGGTGGACGGAACGACCGGCTACGACTTCCTCAACCAGGTCGAAGCCGCACTGCTCAGTCCCCAGGGCGCGGCCGAGATGGAAGCGGCGTGGTTGCAGCAGGACGCACCCACACGGTCGTTCGAGGAGACGGCGCAGGCGGGCAAGCGCTTGGTCTTGGAGTCCCTTCTGACCGCGGACCTCAGCCGACTCACCCGAGCGTTGTCTCGGTTGCTGACGTCTGATCCCGTCCGGCCGAGGTCCACCGAGCGCGACCTCCGAGCCGCCGCCGTTGAGGTCATCGCTCATCTTCCCGTCTATCGCACGTACGTCGATGAGGGCCGGACCCTCTCCAAGGTCGACCGTCAGGTGCTCGAGATCGCCCTCGAAGGCGCCCGCCGAGCGGGGCGAGCCGACCGGTCCGTGCTCGATCAACTCGGCGAGCTGCTTCTGCTCGAAAACGGTTCCCGTGAACTCCCCCCGAGCGATCGAGACCGCCTTGGATTCGTCCAGCGCTTCCAGCAGCTCAGCGGGCCCGCGGCTGCTAAGGGGATCGAAGACACCGCGCTCTACGTGCACACACCGCTGCTCGCTCGAAACGAGGTGGGGAGCGATCCCGGCTCTCCTCTCGAATGCGCGGTGGATGAGTACCACGCCGAGAGCGCGCATCGTGCGGCTCGGGGGTCGCGAACGCTCCTGGCGGTCACCACTCACGATACGAAACGGAGTGCCGATGTGCGGGCCCGGCTCGACGTCCTCTCGGAGATCCCGGCGGAGTGGGAGGACGCGGTCAAACGCTGGAGAGGCTGGAATCGGAAGTTTCGGCGGAGGGTCGGTCGGCACCTGGTTCCCGACCGGAGGACCGAGCTCTTCGTGTACCAGACACTCGTCGGTGCCTGGCCGCTCCCGCCAACGACGCGCTGGGCCAACACGCTCCCGCCCCGATCGGCGCTGAGCGAGCTGAGGGAGCGCATCGAGTCCTACATGCAGAAGGCCAGCCGCGAGGCCAAGGTGCACACCAGCTGGATCGATCCCGACCCGGTTTTCGAGGAGGCGCTGCGGACGTTTGTCCGTTCGATCTTCGAGCCCCCTATTCGGGAAGAAGACCGAGGGTTCATGGAGGACGTGAACCGTCTCGTCTCGCGCATCGCTCGGCCCGGTCTCTGGAACGCACTCTCCCGAACGATCATCCAGCTGACGTCGCCGGGCGTCCCCGATCTGTACCAGGGAGACGAACTCTGGAACTTTCTACTCGTCGACCCGGACAACCGGCGACCGGTGGACTTCCGGGTCCGAAAGCGGCTCCTCTCCCAGGTGGAGGCCGGGTTCGAAGCGGCCGGGGCCGAGCGAAGAACGTTCCTTCGAGGGCTCGTCGAGCGTCCGGAGGACGGAAGGATCAAGTTGCACCTGATCCGCACTGCGTTGCAGGCTCGCCTCACGGAGCCGGATCTCTTTCTGGCATCCGACTACGCTCCCCTCGAGGCCAGAGGCCCGAAAGCCGACCACCTCGTTGCGTTCGTCCGACGAGCGGGAAGACGGGTGGCCATCGTCGCTGCCCCGCGACTCCCCCTCAGGCTGGTCGGCGATTCCACCCGCCCGCCCCTCGGTCAACCGGTGTGGGCGGAGACTCGGCTGCCTCTACCACGGGACCTCATCGGGCGTAACCTCCAGTCCGTGCTGACACGAGGACGGATCCGTCTTCCCGAACGAGCGAGAGCAACGCTCGAGATAGAGGTCGGGAAGCTCTTCTCGGAGCTTCCGGTGGCGCTTCTTATCGGCCGGTGATCGGGCCAAGGCCTGCCGAAGGCTCGATGGAGCTGCCGATCAACCCCGACCGGCGGGCAAGCACTCGGGAAGCCGAACTCTTCACACGACGGAGATGCGAAGCGAGGCCGAGCCTTGATTCATCCGGCCAGGACGTCGAGCCCCCCGGTCTCGTGGAGCACCGACTCGACCCGCGCACGAACCTCGGAGGAAAGGCTCGCGAACTCCTCCCGCAGCCACCCGAGGCACTTGACCTGGTAACGAAAGGGGGCCTGCTCATACCGCCGACCGAATAGGTCGAGCGTGAGCTGCTCGTCGCCCCGCTCGGACGCCTCCGCGTTGGCCCGTAGGAACGGCAGGTAGACCTCGCCGGCGAGTCGGAGAAGATCGAGCACGCCCCCGGGGAGGGAACCGGTGGCGTCGAGCCACTCCCCCTCCACACCGGAGGCGTCGTTCATCCGGTAGATCCATCCACAGGTGCGGGGAGCCGTCTTGCGCATGATGCCCATCGGGGTCGGATCGATCGAGAGCTGGTAGAGCTGCCCGAACCAGCCGAAGTCCGCGAGCGAGGCCCGGGTACCGAACAAGAAGGGGCCCTGGGCCAGGTGCCGTTCGAACGCGGACAGCACCCGACGGTAGGTCTCCTCGATGATGGGCCGGTTCTCCGGAGTGTTCCCGACCAGGGACATGCGTCCGACCTGCCGCTCGCGGAACTGCCGCGCCGCCTCCTCGAGCACATCGTCGGATACGGGACCGGCCATGTCGGCCACGAGCCACCGGCTGCAGAACTCCTGGTCGGCCTCTCGGGCCCAACGGTAATCGAACATGAGTTTGGTGCCCCACTCATCCGCCGTGTCCTCGATCAGGTGGCAGAGGAAGGCGTGAGCCGGGTCGTCGGGGAGGATCGATCGCTCTCCGGGATGCCGGCGCTCGAGCTCGAAGGCGAGC
>DAOUZG010000184.1 GCA_030665705.1 Deltaproteobacteria bacterium
CCGGCGGCCTTGGCCAAGCGCGGCTCGTTCGCGGGTCCGCCGTCCGAGTCGGGGCTGGACGTCTTCGCAATCCAGGCCACCACCGTGTTGGGGGGGCTTTTCGGGAGCCGTGCCGGCCCGCTGAACGCGGGGGGCGAGAACTCGTTCCTCCTTGGCACGATTCAGACGTGCTACGTCCTGGAGCTCGCGAGTTCCGCGGACCTGGATCCGGCCTTCGGAGACATGCAGGTCCGGGTCTTCCAGGGGGCTGCCGACCGGGACGTGGACGGCGTTGCCGACCTCGAGGACAACTGCCTCTTCCGCGCTAACTCCCTTCAGGAAGACGTCGACCAAAACAGCATCGGTGACGCCTGTCAGTGCGGCGACGTGAACGGTGTTGGATTCACGAACGTCAGCGATGCACTCGCAATCGCACGCGGCCAGGTAAGCTCCGGTGATCCGCACTTCGCCAAGTGCGACGTGAACGGAGACGGCTTCTGTAACGTGACCGATGCCCTGGCCATCGCGCGGGGGGAGGTGAGCGCCGCCGATCAGCTCGACCAGTCCTGTCCCGCGGCTCACGAGCTCGCCCCGTAGCCCGGGATTTGCTCAGTCTCCCCGAAGCCCCTCTCTGACCACGCGCTGCGGCACGGGGTTCGACCACTCCCACTGCAGAAAGCGGTTCATCTCTCGTAGCGCCCGGTCCCGGTCCCAGCCCTCGTGCTCGACCCGGTAGACCCCGAGCATGTAGCCGGAGCGATCGACCCCGTTTCTGCAGTGCACGAGCACGGGCTGGCTCTCGGGGTCGGAGACGATCCTGAGAAAACGCTCGACCTGGGCGTGGGACGGGGGGCGGCTGGAGGAGAGGTTGAGGACGAAGAGACGCAGGCCGTGTCGGGCCGCGAAGGCGCTCTCGAAGCCGGGCGTGCGCCCCCTCAGATTGACGAGACTCCGGATTCCGTAGCGCGCCACGGAGTAGCGGAGAAGGAGCGGCGAGGGCTGAGCCGAGCGGTAGATCTGCCCCTCCCGGACGCTGCCGAAGTTGTAGACGAGTCGTGCGCAGCCGGTAGAGCCGCCCAGCAGGAGAAGCCCTCCAAGCAGCAGCGTCGAGGCGCGCGTGCCCATTCGGGCTAGCCCGGGGGATTGAGGAGGGGGTATCGCAAGCGCCCTTCTCGTTGCAGCTCATCCCGACGGGTCTGGTACCAGCGCTCGAGGACCCGGGCGCGCAGCTCCTGCGCCAGCTGCTCCTGGATCTGCGGGAGGCCGGCGCCGAGTGCTTCGGGGTCGGGGTCCTCCCTCTCGAGCAGGGAGATCAGTGCAAAGCCCCCCTCGACGTCGAAGACCCGCGGGAGATCCGGACGGTCCGGGTGGAGTGTGAAGGCCGCCGCCCGGAGCTCCCGGGCCGGGCCCAGGCCGCGGATGCCGGTTTCGGTCCAGCGCAGGGCGTTGGGAGTCTCGAGCTCGAGCCCTACCTCGCGAGCAGCCTCCTCGAAGCTGCGCCCCGAGCCGACAAGCCCCGCCATGCGATCGGCCGCCAGCCGCGCCTTCTCCGCGGCGCGATCCTCCTCCAGCAGCCCCCGCGCCAGCTCGGGGGCCACCTCCTCCCGGGTCTTCTCGAACCCGGCTTCCCGTTCCTCCATCCGGATCAGGTGTACGCCTCGTGCGGTCTCGACCGGAGAGGAGGTCTCGCCCAGCTCGAGCACGAAGGCCGCCTCCTCGAACTCCGGAAGCATCCGACCCCGAGGGAAGAACCCCAGGTCGCCCCCCTGCTCCTTCGTGGCGAGGTCGTCCGAGAGCTCCCGCGCGAGGGCCGCGAAATCCTGCCCCTCCTGAAGTTTGACCAGGGCCTCCTCCGCTCGCTCGCGGGCGTCTTCTCCGGTCAGGAGGATGTGGCGGACCCGGATCTCCTCCGGCTGCATGAACTCGTCCAGCCGCTCCTGGTAGCGCTGCTCGATCCGCCCAGGACTTGTCTGGGCGAAGGTCTCGACCTCTTCGGGGGTGATCTCGAGCCCCTCTCGGAACCGCTCGGGGCGGGCGACGGCGATCCTCAGGCGGACCCGTGTTCCCGCCCGCCGCACCGCTTCCTCGGCCGCGGCCCTCGAAACGCGGACGGGCGAAGAGACCAGGCGCCGGAACTTCTGCATCAGCAGGTCCCGCTGGACCTCCGTCGTATAAGCTCGTGGACCCTCGAGCCCTGAACGGATCACGAAGCGCTCAAAGAGCTCCCGCTCGAACCGCCCGTCCTGCCGGAACCCCGGGGTAGCCAGGACCTCGGCGCGCACCTCCTTGTCCGACACGAGAAGACCCAGCGCCTCGGCCTCCCGTGACATCACGTGTCGGCGCACCAGGGCATCCAGTGTCTGGCGGTCCAGGAGGTCCTGGAAGGTGCTGGGGTCCATCTCCTCAGGAGCGAGCTGTCGCATGAACCCCTCGTTCTGTGCTCGGAAGAACTCGAACGATTCGCGCGAGATCGGCTCCCCGTCCAGCTCGGCGACGGGCACGATGGTGGGGCGAGCCCCCGGCTGGCCGAAAAAGGCGACAAAGGCCAGCACCACCGCCCCGATGACGAGGTTCCGGGCCCATACAAGCTGGCGAGACCTCTTCATTTTCGCCTCCGTTTGACCCGTCAAGGTCGCCGCGTAACGCGCCGAAGCAAGCTACGAGGGCGCGGAGTCGGGCGCAAGCAGCGTCGGGTGCAGGGATTTCGGTGTTGTGTTGCGGCCGTAGGAAGGCCCTCGTAGAATCGCGCGCGCGGGAGTTCTCGGATCCGGCGCCTGAGCCTCGAGGCCGCTCCGGCCCTGGCCCAGGGTGGAGCTCCTGCGGAGGGAGCCGGGAATGATCTTGGATCGTCTCTTAGGGGCCTTCTCGAACGACCTGGCGATCGATCTCGGAACCGCGAACACGCTCGTGTTCGCGAAGGGGCGCGGGATCGTGTCCAACGAGCCATCGGTCGTCACGGTGCAGACTGACACGCACGGTGTTGATCGCGTCCGCGCGGTAGGTAAGGAAGCCAAGAGCATGCTCGGCCGTACGCCCGGTTCGATCCGAGCGGTACGACCACTCAAGGACGGTGTAATCGCGGACTTCGAGATCGCCGAAGCGATGCTGCGCTACTTCATCCAGCGCGCCCACGACCGGACCCGTCTGATTCGCCCCCGCATCGTCATCTCCGTTCCGTCGGGAATCACCGAGGTGGAGAAGCGCGCCGTGCGAGAGTCGGCGCTCTCCGCGAGCGCACGCGAGGTCTATCTGCTCGAGGAACCGATGGCGGCGGCAATCGGCGCAGGGCTGCCGATCACCGAGCCCTCCGGGAGCATGATCATCGACATCGGCGGTGGAACAACCGAGGTGGCCGTCATCTCCCTCTCGGGGATTGTCTATGCCGCGAGCGTCCGTGTGGGCGGCGACAAGATGGACGAGGCGATCCAGAATTACGTGAAGCGTAAGTACAACCTCTTGATCGGGGAGGGGACCTCGGAGCTGGTGAAGATGCAGATCGGGAGCGCCTACCCGGTCGACGAGGTCCGGACGATGGTGGTCAAGGGACGCGATCTCGTCGGTGGGGTCCCGAAGACTCTCGAGATCGACTCGGAGGGCGTGCGCGAAGCCCTCGCCGAGCCGGTCAGCGCCATCGTCGAGGCATCCCGGGTGGCCCTGGAGGGGACGCCCCCGGAGCTGGCGGCTGACATTGCCGACAAGGGGATCGTCTTGACCGGGGGCGGCGCGTTGCTCACCAATATGGATGTGCTGCTCCGCGAGGAGACCGGCCTTCCGGTCATGCTGGCCGAGGACCCGCTCAGCGCCGTCGTGATGGGCTGCGGCCGCTGCTTGGACGAGATCGAGCTGCTACGCGACGTGGCCTTGCGGCCATGATCCGCGGTGGAATGATTTCCCCCCGGGAATCTTGGACCTGGTGAGTGAACTCCTTCGACGGTTCCGCTATCCGCTGACCTATCTGCTGCTCGCCTGCCTGTGCATCGTTCGGCTCGCGGCGAGCCCGACCCCGACTGAGTTCTCGCTCCCTGGCCGCATTCTGCTCGAGCTGACCGTTCCCGTGGAGCGGATGGTGACGCTCCCAGTCACCTTTGTCCGTCGAGTCTGGCGCGGATACGTCGCCTTGGTGGGAATCCAGCAGGAGAACCGCCAGCTGCGGGAGCAGATCGTGGAGCTCGAAGAGGAGAACCTCCAGTACCGAGAGGCCATCGTTGCCAGCGAGCGGTTCCGCAAGCTCCGCCATCTGCAGGAGCGCAACGACCTGCGGATGGTTCCCGCGGCCGTGATCGCCCAGGACCTCTCCCCCTGGTTTCGGTCGGTGATCATTGACCGGGGCTCCTCCACGGGGATCAGTACGGGGATGCCGGTCATTGCCGCCGCTGGGGTCGCGGGAGTTGTAGCGGGCACAACGGCGGATGCCGCGCGGGTGCTGA
>DAOUZG010000338.1 GCA_030665705.1 Deltaproteobacteria bacterium
GAGATCCAGGCTGCACGGGAGCTCGGAGATCTCTCCGAGAACGCCGAGTACCACGCGGCAAAGGAGAGACAGGGTTACGTCGAGGCGCGCATCCGGGAGATCGAGGACAAGCTCGCCCGTGCGGAGGTGATCGATACCAGCGGGCAGGCGCCCGACCGCGTACGTTTCGGCGCCACGGTCGTGCTCGAGGATTCCGCCTCCGGCCAGCGGGTCTCCTACACGATTGTGGGAGAGGACGAGGCCGACGTTTCCCAGGGACTCATCTCGATCCACAGTCCCGTCGCGCGTGCCCTCATTGGGAAGGAGGTCGACGACGAAGTCACCGTCCGCGTGCCCTCCGGCACGAAAGAGTACGAGATCCGCGACATCCGGTACGAATAGGCGGTCGTCGAAGAGCGAACCGCTCCGCACGCTGCTCGAGTGTCTGGTTCGGGACTATGGCACGCGGCGGCTCGATCTGGACCCGCTGCGTTTTCCGCACCGCTATTCGCAGGACCAGGACCGGGAGGTTGTCGCGCTCATCGCGGCCGTCCTCGCCTACGGGAACGCCAAAGCGATCGGAGCGAGCGTAGAGCGGGCTCTCGAGCCGCTCGGTTCCCACCCCGCAGCAGCGCTGCGGGCGAGCTCGCCGAGGAAGCTCCAGACAGCGTTTCGCGGGTTCCGCCATCGTTGGACCCGCGGAAGTGATGTGGCAGCGCTGGCCTGGCGCGTGGCCGAAGCCCTGCGCGAGCACGACTCCCTACGCGGGCTTTTCCTACGTGGATACGAGCCGTCCGACCCGAACGTCGGGCCCTCACTCACCCGCTTCGTCGATACCCTGCTCGCTTACGATGCGCGCCCCGTCGGTGCGGCGAAACTCGAGCCCCCAGGATCGGGGGTCCGGTACCTGCTTGTCCGTCCGGCCGACGGGAGCGCCTGCAAGCGCCTCAACATGTTTCTCCGGTGGGTGGTTCGCCCGGATGACGGCCTCGACCTGGGTCTGTGGCCGGAGGTATCGACGCGTCGACTGATCGTGCCGCTGGATACCCATTCTTCGCGGGTTGCTCGAGCACTCGGGTTCACGCATCGGACCACCACCGACTGGCGGACCGCGGAGGAGGTGACCGCGGCACTTCGCAGGTACGACCCGGACGATCCCGTTCGGTACGACTTCGCCCTCTGCCACGTCTCCATGTCCGGCGACTGGCAGGGGTTTGCCCCCGCTAGAAGGGGTGTGGGGCCTCGGCTAGGATAGGGACCCGATGCCACGAGTCGTTCTCTACACGAAGCGCCTATGCCCGTACTGTGACCGCGCCAAGCACCTGCTACGTTCGAAAGAGGTCGAGTGGGAAGAGATCGACATCGAGGCTGACCCTGACCGACACGACGAGATGGTCGAGCGGAGCGGGGGGCGGAGAGCGAAATGACGGGAGACGCGGAGCGGGCGTCGGTGATCATTATCGTCAGCGGACCGTCGGGATACACTGCCGCGATCTACGCTGCCCGAGCCGAGCTGGAGCCGGTGGTGATTGCCGGATGGGCCTAAGGCGGACAGCTCATG
>DAOUZG010000009.1 GCA_030665705.1 Deltaproteobacteria bacterium
GTGGCGAGTCGGGTGGAGGTAGCACGGGATCCGCGGAGCGCGTCGAGTACTTCCGCAATCGAGATGCCCTCAGCAGCGCGGCCGAGCTGGACTCCTTCCTGCTCGGGATCTCCGCGTGCGGCGATGATCCCGGCGCGTTCCAGATCGGCCAGGATCCCGCGCACACTTCTCACCGAGACGTCGAGCGCCTCCGCGAGGGTCTCGGCGTTGGTGGCACCTTCGCCGTCGCGAAACGCCCGTGCCACCCAGGCAGCGATGGCAAGCCCGATTGCCTCTCGCGCCGCCGGCCCCGGCTCGTCGCCTCTCCGTGCGCGACGCACCCCGGCGAGGTTTTGATAGGCGAACGCGACCTCGGCTCCGAGGAGGACGATGATCCAGGAGAAGTGGATCCAAACGAGGAGGAGGGGGAGCATGGCGAAACCGCCAAACAGGACGTTGTATCGGCTGACCCCTACGTTAAGACCGACGTAGGCCCGCTGCGCGAGCGTGAACAGGACTGCAGCCAGCGCCCCTCCGACAAGCGCCGAAGAGACCCGCACGTTCGTGTTGGGTAGGAACCAGTAGAGGAACGCGAACCCCATCCACAGGAAGACGATCGGAAGCTGTCGAAGACCGATCGTGTACAAGATATCGAAAGCGGGGATCTGGAGGAGGCGCTGGAGGAGCGCCTGGCTCTGAAGCGTAGTTCCGAGCGAGAGAGCGACACCGAGCAGGACCGGCGCGATCACCAGCACCGCGAGGTAGTCGGGCAAGCGGCGCTCCCAGGGGCGTTCCCGTTTTACGCCCCAGATGGTGTTCAGGGTCCCCTCGATGCTGCTGATCCCCAGTACAGTCGTCAGGAACAGCACCGCGGCGCCGAGCGTTCCGAGCCCTGCAAAGTTGACGCCTTGAACGATTTCGAGGATGCGCTGCCCGGCCTCGGGGTTTCCCGCTGCGACCTTGTCGATGATGATCGCAGCGATGTTCTCGCTCACACCGACCGCCTTGACGACCGAGAGGGCGATGGCGAGAAGCGGGATCAGCGAGAGCACGGCGTAGTAGGTGAGGGCGCTCGCGCGCAAGAGGAGTTGGTCCTGCACGAATCCCTGCGCAACGAGGACCATGAACTGGAGCCCCCGCCGTGCCCAGGCGATCCCCCGACGGGCGGTTGCCTCCGCGTTCCAAAGATCGCGGTCGAGGAAGTGAAAGACCCTCTGCCGCCAGCTGAAACTCTGCGTGCTCACGTGTCCCTGCCGCTACTCGCTGCCGGCGTTCCGGACCGATCGAAGCCGACAGGCCCCGGCCAGCCTGTGCCACCTGGGTCCACTAGATATCCTACCGGGGGCCCCCGCTCCAGATCGGTCGCTTTCAATGCCTTCTGCACGCGGTTCGGGGAATTATTGAAAAGTCAATAATTTCGAATACTTACGGGTTTGTATGTGTCCTCGGGCCAACAGACCCCCCATCCTGACATTCAGCGACAGCTGCCGCATAATCGGCCTCGTCTGAGTGTGGGGGAGCTCGCGAGCGAGGATCGAATGCAGACAACGACACTCCGCCTGCACACGGCATTCCGGATCGGTGAGGTCGATCCACGGGTTTTCGGCGGGTTCCTGGAGCATATGGGCCGTGCGGTCTACCAGGGGGTCTACCAGCCCGCCAGCCGGCACGCGGATGCAGAAGGTTTCCGCAAAGATGTTCTGGAGGCCCTCGAGCGACTGAGGATGACGGTCATGCGGTATCCCGGCGGGAACTTCGTCTCGGGATACCACTGGGAGGACGGTGTGGGACCGCGCGAGCACCGTCCTACGGTCCGTGAGCTGGCCTGGAACACTATCGAGCCCAACGAGGTCGGAACCGATGAGTTCCTGTCGCTCTCGCGACGGATGCGCTGGGCACCGATGCTCGCCGTCAATCTGGGGACGGGTACCCCGGAGGAGGCGCGCAACTGGGTCGAGTACTGTAACGGAGCGTCCGGGACCAAGTACGCGGACATGCGTGTCGCCAACGGACATGCGGATCCGCACGACGTCAAGCTCTGGTGTCTGGGAAACGAGATGGATGGACCGTGGCAGCTCGGCCACGTACCGGCCGACCAGTACGCGCTTCGTGCTCAACAGGCCGGGAAGCTCATGAAGAGTTTGGATCCCTCGATCGAGCTCGTCGTTTGCGGCTCCTGCAGCCCTCTCATGCCCAACTACATGGAGTGGGATCGTACTGTCCTCGACTACGTGGCGGGTCTGGCGGACTACGTGAGCCTCCACCGCTACGTGGACAACCGGGCGGACGATACGCCCGATTTCCTTGCCGTGACGAATGCCATCGACCGCCAGATCGAAGAGCTCGATGCCGTCTGTCGGTTCGTTCAGGCAAAGCAAAGAACACAGAAGCGGCCCTATCTATGTTTCGACGAATGGAACGTCTGGTACAAGACGTACAATCGCGAGGGCCTCGACCCCAAGGGCGATTTTCCTCGGCACCTCATCGAAGAGATCTACAATCTCGAAGACGCGCTGGTGGTCGCCGGCTTCCTGAACAGCTTTATCCGGCACGCCGACTCGGTGAAGATCGCGAACATCGCGCAGATCGTGAACGTGATCGCACCGATTCTGACGCGGGGCGACGAGCTGCTGATTCAGTCGATCTACTACGTGTTCGAGATGTTTTCGAAGCGGCGGAACGGGGTGGCCCTCCGCACCTCCGTCCAGGGGCCGACCTACCGCGGCACCCTCAACGGCGAGGTCCACTACGTCGACTCGAGCGCCATCCTGGATGGACGAGAGCTGAAGGTATTCGTTACCAATCGCAGTCTCCAAGCGGAAGCCCCGCTGGAAATCGAACTCTCCGACGAAGCGATTTCCCGCGTGGAGAACGCTGAGCTCCTCACGGGGCCCGACGCCAAGGCCGCCAATTCCTTCGAGAAACCCCACGTCATCAGATCCGTAGAGTTTAAAGACGTCGAGATAAACGCAGGGAAAGTGCGGGTCCAACTGCCACCGCTTTCCGTCCTGGCCGTGACTCTGGAGCTCGGCTGATCTACGGAGCGAAATCAAAGGGGAAGAGAAAGATGAGAAAGGTTCTGGGTGCCCTGGTGGTCGGGCTCGCGGTCCTATTCGCGATCCTGGTTGTCAACACTCTCCTCCTGACATCCAGGCAGATCGACGTCGGAGTGGTCGAGATGATCCCGGTCGACCCAGAAGCCGCCGTCGGTCGGCTTGCTCGGGTGCTCCGACACCGAACGATTTCACATCAGGATTCCGCCGAGTTCGATGCCGCACCGTTCCTCGAGCTGCACGCCTCGCTGCGGACGCTGTTCCCCCGAGTGCACCGGACGCTGCGGCGTGAGCGGGTGACGGAGTACAGCCTCCTCTACACGTGGCAGGGGAGCGATCCGACCCTCCAGCCGCTGCTGTTGCTGGCCCACATGGACGTCGTCCCGATCGAACCCGGCACAGAAGAGGACTGGGAGCATCCCCCCTTCGGCGGCGTCGTCTCCGATGGGATCCTCTGGGGAAGGGGCGCGCTCGACGACAAGGGGAGCCTCGTCGCCGAGCTGGAAGCGGTGGAAACACTTCTTGCCGGGGGCTTCAGACCCAGGCGGACGATCTATCTGGCGTTCGGCCACGACGAAGAAGTGGGCGGAAGAGACGGCGCGGTGAAGACCGCGGAGGTTCTCGGCGAACGCGGTGTTCGGCTGGCCTTTGTCCTGGATGAGGGAATGGCGGTCACCGAGCGCCTCGTGCCTGGGACCGAGGTTCCCGTCGCGGCAATCGGTGTGGCTGAAAAGGGGTTTCTCTCGCTCAAGCTGACTGCGACCGCGCAAGGGGGGCACTCCTCGAATCCCCCCCCGATCACGGCGATCGGTGCTCTTTCACAGGCCATCGCGAAGCTCGAGTCCGACCAGATGCCGAGGCGCCTCGCGGGCCCGATTGCGCTGAGCCTTGACTCTCTGGCGCCGGAGATGGGCTTCGTTCCGCGGCTGATGATTGCGAACCGCTGGCTCTTCGAAGGACTTCTGCTCCGTTGGCTGGAACGGGTTCCGGCCGCCAATGCGATGGTGCGCACCACCACCGCACCGACGATCCTCCGGGGCGGGGTCAAGGAGAACGTGCTCCCCAGCGAGGTCTACGCGATCGTCAACTTCCGGATCCTTCCCGGAGACGATCTTGACGCCGTTGTGGCACATGTCCGGCGCGTGATCGATGATCCCGCCGTCGAGGTTCGCCCTGCCGGTAGAACGCGCAGGAACCCATCGCCGGTCTCGGACGTCGATTCCCCGAGCTTCGAGGTCATCCATCAATCGATCCGAGAGGTCTTCCCAGAAACACTCGTCGTGCCCAGTCTCGTTCTAGGAGGAACCGACTCCAGGCACTACGGGGATGTGAGCGATCAGGTCTATCGGTTCGGTCCCGTTCGGATCAATCCGGACAACCTCGAAACCGCCCACGGAACCAACGAACGAATCTCGGTTGACAACTACGTCGAGATGATCCAGTTCTACGGACAGCTGATCCGCAACGCGGCAGGCTGACGCCCCCCGCCCCCTGTCTGCGCCGCTGGGGAGCGATGCGAGCATGCCTGCAGGCCCCGTCGACTTCGAAGCCATCAGCCGGGAGTTCCGGTTCGGCGGGGACTTCGTCGACGCACGTCCGATCCCCGCGGGCCACATCAACGATACCTACCTCGTTCGCGTTCGCGCGCCCAGCCGCACCGCGGAGTTCGTTCTCCAGCGCATCAACACGATCGTGTTCCGAGATCCCGACCGCCTCATGGAGAACATCGTTCGGATCACCGAGCACGTTGCGGCAAAGGTCGCGGCCGCTCCGGCATCCGACGGCCGGCGGGAGATTCTACGGCTGATCCCGACCCGAGAGGGACGGTCGTTCCTCCGAGATTCCGAAGGGCGAGTCTGGCGGGCCTATAACTCCGTAGGCCGCACGCGCACGGTCGATGTCGTAGAGGGGATCGAGCAGGCTCGGAAGGCGGCCTGGGCGTTCGGGCGTTTCCAGGAGATGCTTGCCGACCTTCCGGAGCCCCGCCTCCACGAGACGATCCCGCACTTCCACGACACGCCGCATCGGTTTGCGGCCTTCCTGTCCGTCGTCGAGACCGATTCCCAGAGCCGAGCGGCGCACGCCACCGAGGAGATCGAGTTTGCGGTCGCGCGGGAAGAGATGGCGGGATTATTGACTACTGCCCTTACGGAGGGGCGAATCCCGGAACGCGTCACGCACAACGACACCAAAATCAACAACGTCCTCTTCGACACCTCGACGGGCGAACCCGTCTGCGTGATCGATCTCGATATCACGATGGCGGGTGCGGCGGCCTACGATTTCGGCGACCTCGTCCGTACCAGCACATCGAGAGGAGCTGAGGACGAGCGCGACCTCCGAAAGGTCCGGTTTCAGCTCGATCTGTTCGAGGCGGTGGCAGCCGGCTTCCTCGACGCCGCACGCCAGTTCCTCACTCCGGCCGAGGTGGACTCCCTGGTCGTGGTCGGCAAGCTGATCACCTTCGAAACGGGCCTGCGCTTCCTGACCGATTTCCTCGAGGGGGACGTCTACTTCAAGACGGCCCGGCCGACACATAACCTCGACCGGGCTCGAACGCAGTTCGAGCTGGTGAGGCAGCTCGAAGACCGGGAGGAGCAGCTCGCGAGGGTCGTCGAGCGGTACCGGCGTGAACCAACTCGCTGAGACCAGACCTCCCGGCTAATGCGCGAAGACGGTCAGGTGCACGATTCCACCGGCCTCGAGTGCGCAACCGGAGACGCCGGTTCCATCGATCCTCAGGTCCTCGCCGAGGCCGAGGGACGGGCTTCGCTCGAGACCGGCCGCGGTGAGCGCGTCGAGGAACGACTCGGGGGAGTCGAACGTCGCGGCCACCGAGCGCTTCCGCCTGCGCGACTGAACCCAGCCGCGATCCGCCGCATCGATCGCGTAGGAGCGAAGGAGGCTCTGGAATAGACGGTGGAACACATCGGGGTCTCCCACGACCTCGAGCCCGACGACCTGGTCGCCGATCGCCGCGACGAAGCCCACCTGTCCCGGCAACGGCTCGAACGATTGCACGATCTCCTCGCGCTCCTCGAGGCGCGTGCCGACGTAATCCTGGTAAGAGAGCGTCGCCGATCGAGCCCCCGAGCGCCGGAGCCGTTCGCCGACTTCCTCCCATACCTCTCCCTGGTCGGCCGTGAACCTCCCGCCCGCGCTCCGTGCGGCGGAGACGCTCTGGTGTATCTTGTGACGAATCGCATGCGAGACGGTCGACTCGAGTCCCTCGAATCGCTGACCGCGCGCCCGGGACCACCGGTCCTGCTCGACGCACGAGACGTCGATCACGAGTTGGCTCGCGGCCGGAACCAGGAAGCTCGCGTTCGCGATGCGATTCTGCTTGGCGCCAACGAGCTCTTCGCCGAAGAGAACCAGCACCGCGGAGTCCCCGCGGTTGGCGACGCGGATGTGGGGGACGTCGCCTCCTTCGGAGACCTCGTCCACGACGATGGAGTCCCGCCCGAGCGCCTCAGCCAACGAGATGTAGCGGGGACCGGTCTCGGACCCCGGCTCGTGATTGCGCACCAGCGGCCAGACGGTCAGCTCCTTGTGGCACTGACGAGGAGCGAGGTGCAGGGAGGCGAGAACCTCCGAGATCGGATTGGGTTGCGTCGGAAGTGTTGCGCACATCGTGAGACCCCCTTCATGAGGTACGGGCTCGGCGTGCACCGGCACGTGGGTGCTAAAAGCAGCCTTCCCGGACCTGGTTCTTGGCGAGGCCCTTTCGCAGGGCGATGATCTTGCCGGGCTCGACGGAGTCGTTCTCGGGAAGCGGCGTGTCCTTTCTTGCCTCACCCAGCTTCAACACGCTCTTGAGCTGGGCAAGCACCTTGGAGCCGCCGACCACCTCCGCATCGTCTCCGTAGTACTCGAACCAGGGTAGACCCGCATCGGTGTATTCCCTGGCCGTTGCCGGAACCGTCGGGGGAGGCTGGCCGGTAATCCCCCTCCAGACGAGCGAGTTCGCGATGTGGACAAAGCAGCGGCTGCCATGTTCCAGATCCCAGTCCGCGGGTTTGTACGGGTCGTCGTAGATCTCCTGTCGCATTCGTCCGCCTGGAGCGAGCCCCATGTCGAGAGCCGCACCCTGTACGGACTCGGATGCGTAGCGACAGGCGTCGCCGAGCGCGCGCTCTCTCCGCCGGAAGTAACGCTCGAAGGCCTCCGCCTTCATCGGATAAACGAGGATCTGAAGACCGCCGTGCTCCGCCTCGCCCGTGATCTGCTCCTCGGCGCTGTAGCCGCTACCGAGGGGCATCGCGACGAACTGCCGGATCACGCCCCTCTCGACGCAGTAGCCGTCGAGCCACGGCTGCTCCGGAGCGACCACGTAGTCCTGCGGGCGCCGATCGAGCTTCTCCTTCCAGGACTCGCCGGTTATCGCGTTGGTTTTCCCGGCAGCGATCTTGATGGCAAACGGGTACCCGCCACGGGAGGACTCGAAGTTCAGCCAGAGTGCTTCGGACTGGTACATCGGGAGCATGACTCCTCCGTGCTGGAGCCAGAGCTCGGGAACCTCCCGGCCAAAGTCGTCGACGTGGCGCAGCGGGAACCGCCCGAGTCCCGGTGGAAGGGGGTAGTCGCGATCGTCGTCCGGGATTCGCAGCGTGCGCTGGAACTCGATTCCGAGTCTGGCCTTCTGGTGCATCTCCGGGAACGAGAAGAGGAGGGCATCCTGTTTAAGCTCGATCATCTCTCACTCCTTACCACTCGCCGTCGCGGACCTCTCGCACGAGCCGCAGGACGGCGTGGTCCGGTTGGTCCTTGAGCTCTCGGATGAGCTCCGCGAAGAGCGTCGGCCGTTTCCGGATGACGGCCTGCAGCTCCGTTGAGACCTTGCCCGCCAGGGCCAGCAGCACGTCGCCGTCCTCTCCGATCTCCCGGGCG
Organism: Deltaproteobacteria bacterium; assembly: GCA_030665705.1. GTDB lineage: Bacteria > Myxococcota_A > UBA9160 > SZUA-336 > SZUA-336 > DAOUZG01. The sequence goes on from DAOUZG010000009.1 coordinate 7,923, forward strand.
ATCCGTAGGATCGTGGCCTCTGAAGGCGGAGGGGTTTCCCCGCGCTCCACCTTGCTTAGGTAGGAGGGCTCGACCCTGATTCGCCCGGCCAGCCCACGCACCGAGAAGGCCGGGTCTTGCGTTCTGAGCTGCTCGCGCCTCTGCCTGACGTAATCCCCGAACTCATCCTTCATATAGGTAGTGTGTACGACATGATACACGCCTTGTCAAGTCCATCAAACCGGCGCAAATTAACGAATGAGAATAAGGGCTTAGATCTCCAGCTCGGCTTCAGTCCTTACCCGCGAGATCCCGGACTCCTTCACCCACGCATCCCGCCCGTTGGCGAGTCGGATCCGCACCCAGGGGGATCTCTCCTCCAGGATCCGCACCTCCACGCCTCCCGGGAGCGGCTCTGGGAACGGACTAGGGGCCAGGGAGGAGTCGGCCACGCGCGCCACCACCCCATCGGCAGTGACGACGGCCTGATCGGTCGCCCGCGCCGTCGGGTCGAGAACGAGGGATGCAACGAGGGCGACCCAGACGACGGCCGGAAAGAACGCGAAGTTTCGCAGGGTCCCCTGTCCCAGTCGGATCGAGGCCGCCACCAGGAGCCCCACCAGTGCGAAGCAGAACGCGGCGGCGAGTGAGCGCTCCGACCACGACAGCGTGCGGTGCCAGAAGAAGAAGCTGTCGAGCACCCCTCCCGACTCCGGACGCGGGACCCACTCGGGAAGCAGCGTCCGTGCGTGCTCGAGGTTCTGAAGGGCGCGCGCATGGTCGGGGTCGAGGCGCAGGGCCCGACGGTAGGCCAGCACGGCGCCACCGAGCCGCTCGGCCTGGAGGGCGGCGTTCCCGAGGTTGGTGTAGAGGTCGGGGCCCTCGAGTCCGCCGTCAATCACGCGGGTAAAGAGACGCTCCGCCGTTCGGAACTGCTCGAGCCGCACGTCCCGTGCCTCGGTGTTGAGCGCCAGCGTGTACGCGTCGATCGCCTGCTCGAGCAACGCCTGGGTGTCGTCCGCTCCGTGAGCAGGGAAGCCGATCGCGAGCGTTACGAGCACGGTGGCCAGTCTGCTGCGGCTCATGGTTCGTGCTCCGTAATCCCCCTCGCCAGCGCCAGCGCCCGCCCTTGAAACTCCTCGTCGAGCTGCGCCGTCTGCCGCTGACCGGCCGGGGCATAGCTCCTCGCATCGCACTCGGACAGGAACTCGTCGATCTCGACGCTGCGCGCCTCGGGCACCTCGGCGAGCATCCGGCGCAACGCCTGCGCGAGTTCGACCACGGCTCGATCCCCCGGAAGGTTCGCAGCGCCGCGAAGACGACCCAGCTCCGCCTCGAGCAGCTTGCGACGCCGGACTAACACCGGGTCGACGTCGCGTCTCCTGCGGTCGAAGAGCGCTGCGAGCACGAGCAGTGACGTACCCGCGTAGAGTCCCACCGGCATCCAAGGCCCGATCGGTCCTCTGCGGCGATCCCGGAGCAGAACCGAGAGGTCGCGCTCGATGGCGAGATCCGCGCCCGTGAGCGTGAACGTCCCGGCATCGCGCACCTCGGTCTCCTCGGGTTCGTACTCCCCTTCGGCCTCGGCACTGAAGACGTCTTCGGCGGCGACGACCTCTGCTGGCCGTACGGAGAGGGCGATGGGACGCGAACGGGTCGTCTGGTAGGAGCCCTGCTGGGCGTCGAACCACGAGTAGGCCAGAGGGGGGATTTCACGGACGCTCTCGTCGAGAACGCGCACCACGGCGGTGAAGTGTTTCTTCCCTTCCTCGTACTGGCCGGTCAAATCGCCTTCGGGCACGCGGAAGTCCGACGGCGGCAGAAGACCTTCCGCGTTGAGGGGCGGCAGCCCCGCGCTCTCCAGGTTCCCTTCACCCCGAACGACGAAGTGAAGCGTGATCGGGTCGCCCGCCTGTACGATGGTTCGGTCCGCTGAAACCTCGAGCGTATAGCCCCGGCCCACGGCACCAGCAAAGCTCGGCGGCATCCCCTCTCGCGGCACCGGCTTGACCTCGAGCACCCGGGGGCGGTCGGTGGCGCGCAGCTTGCGCGCACCTCGACGACCGCTGAACAAGCCCCGCTCCCACCGCGTGAACTCGTTGACAACCAGCGTCGCTGGCTCCAGCTCGTAGCTTCCCGCGTGGAGCGGGACCAGTGTCCGCGTGACGGACACGACGGTGAACCGTTGGCCGTTGGAAACCACCTGGCTGACGGAACCGGGCAGACGGACTCTTCCCGAGGCCGTCTCGATGTTGACCTCGAGGTCCGCCTCCGCTTCCGGCTCGTCGAGGATCTGGAAGCTCTCGCCCAGCTCGAAGACGGGGGCCCGCAGCGTGTAGCTGTGGAGGTTCTCCTGGAGGTCGGTGTCGAGCCAGAACTCGAGCGTGACGGGCACGTGCTCACCGACGTAGCGCGCCTCCTCGGGGAGCCTCAAGCTGACTCGGAGGCGATCGCTCAGGGGTACCTCGCCGACCTGCAAGCGGATTGCCTGGGTCGCGCGCCGGAGGGCTCCCTGGGTCACGACGAACGGGCCGATCTCGACCGTTCCGGGTTCCGTCGGGAGATAGCGATACCGGTAGACGAAGCGAACCTGCTTGGACTGTGTGATCCGGCCATTGATGATCGTTACCGAGGTACTGACCTGGGGGCTCACCCCGACGAGCTCGAGCTGGCCCTTGTCGGGCGACGGGACGCTGGCTTCGGGCTGGGGATCTTCCTCGAAGTCTTCGGCCGTGAGCCGGAGCTCAATGGGCGTTCCGACGTAAAGCGTCCCCTGCGGCACCTGGAGCTGAACCCGTTGCGCCGCGGCGAGCCGGGGAGTGATGAGGAGCATCGCGGCTCCGATCGCGATCAACCCCGCCGATCTCACCAGTCCCGCTCCACCGTTTCGTACCCCTCCGTCTGCCGCTTGGCGCGCTCGCGGCGACGCTGGGCTTCGCGGTCGCGCACGGCCTGCAGAAGCTGGGCGGGGTCCATCTCTTCGCCGTTCTCCCCCTCCATCTCATTTTGCCCGGTAGAGTCCCCCTCGTCACCGTCCTGCCCCGCGCCTTCCTCCTGTCCCTGAGCGGGGGGAACGAGAAGGGCCAGTGCCTTTTGCAGCTCGACGAGCGCAGTCTGCTGACTCGTGCGCGTTTCCTCGATGTCCGGCGGCTCCGCCTCCATGCTGGCGGCAGCATCTGCCATCTCGGACTCCGCCGCGAGGACGTGCTCTCCGGCCTGACGAAGCTTTCGGCTGACCTCCTCGGCATCCTCCTCGCCCCGTAGCACCTCGCCCTCCTGCCGGGACTGCTCCTCGAGGGACAGCGCAATGGCCTCCGACCTCCCCGCCAGCTCCCTCTGAGTCGGGACGAGCGCACCGAGTCGCTGCGCCAGCTCGGCAGCCGAGTCCTGCGCAAGTGCAGCGACATCCTGGGTCTCGTCGGCCAGGTCGACCTGCCGCTCGGCGACCTCGCGGATGTGTTCGGCGATCGAGAAGAAGAGACGGCGCATCCCCTCCAGATGACGGACCGCGCCGGCACTCGCGTTGTGCACCGCGAGCCAGTTCGCGGCGCGATCCTCTTCGGGATCACCGAGATGGTCTCGGACACGCGTCATTGCCTCGCGAGCATCCGAGAGAAGCTCGCTCGCCACCTGGAGGCGCTGCTCCTCCCGGGCTCTCTCTTCTTCAGAGGCTTGTTCGGTCTGCGCCGCAATGTTCTCCCTCTCGTCCTCGAGCATGCGCGCGAGCCTCTGGCTCCGCTCGAGGTTCTTTTCCTGTGCTGCTTGCAGGCCGCCTCGGGACTCCTCACGAAGTTTGTCGGCGTTCTCCTCCTCGCTCCCGGCGATGGCCTTGATCCTTTTCTCGTCGATGTAAATCGCCTCGATCAACCCTTTTAGATCGAGGAACCGCTCGCGCGCCTCGAGCAGAGCCCGGATCCCCGCGGCCTGTTCCTCGAGCGCTCGTCGGAGGTCGTCCTCCTCGAGGGCTTGGACGGCCTGCGCGAGATGTGTGTGGCCGGTGCTGACAAACGGCTGGGCTTCGCGAGCCGCGAGCTGCACCTGCTCCAGGATCCGAATGTCGTCCGCCTGCACCGCACTCTCCAGCCCTGCTCGAAGCCGACGATCGAGCTCGTCGGTGCGCTCGGCCACGGAGGTCTGTGCATAGAGGAGCGAGTCGACCGTGAGCCAGCGGGGCGGCTCGGGCGGTTCCTCGAGCTCCGGAGGCGGGACGCGAGAGACGGCCAGAACACTCGTCGATGCGGCTATCGCGGTTTCGTCGCGAACGAGTGTGTCGAGAATGGAGATCGGATCGCGAAGCTGCTCGAGGGCCCGCTTGAGATCGACCAGCGCGGCCGAGGCTCGCCGGTATCCGCGCTCCCCCTGTCGTTGACGGAACTGGCGCCGCGTCTGTCCCATCCGCTCTCGAGCGCGGTGGAGGTAGTGAAGCACGTTCCCGAGCTCCACGACGCGCATACTCTGCTCGGGTGTGCTGCCCTCGCCCGTGATCTCTTTTTCGCTTGCGTCGCGTTCCTGCCCCACCTCTGCCGCGAGTTGGTCTGCGTCCGAGAGAACCGTGCGCTGCGCTGTGGAGAGATCGCGGAACTCACCTCGGAAGCCATCGTGCGCGTGGGTCTCGGACTCCGCCCCGAGCTGCTCGAGAAGGGCTGCCGACCGTGCCACGACATCCCGCTGGCGCGAGGTCAGCTCCTGGAGCTTCCCCTCGAGACTCCCCTCGCTCGACTTCGCGAGCAGGTCCGCGAGTAGGAGCGTGCGTTGCAATACGACCTCCAGGTTGTGTCTCGCCTCGGCATCGTCGGGTTGCTGCTGGACCGCTTCATGAAACCAGTCGGCGGCCTGGTAGAGAAGCGGCAGCGCCTCCTCGGGCTCCGTGGGCTCGAGCCGGTCCGCCCGTGCCGCCGCGGTCCAGCCCAGGTTGTAGGCCGTGCTTGCCCGAAGCTCTCCGTCGCCTCTCGCCTCCCGGCGTGCGCGCTGAAACCAGCGCTCCGCCTCGTCCGGATCGTCGCGGCCGAGGAGTGCGACCCCGTGGTTGTATACGTCGCGAGGAGCCTGGAGCTCCGTCGTCCGAGGAGCCTGGGGCTCCGTCGTCAGTTCAGGAGGTTTGGCTGCCTCCTCGACCGATTCGGCCTCCTGGGTCGAAGGGGCTAGCTCGGCGCCTTCCTCGACACCTTGCGCGTGCGTCGGCTGAGGCGGCGCAAGCGCGACCGCGAGTAGGAGGATCGCTGCGAGCAGGCGTCCGCCAGCCGATACCCGCCGCTCGGCTTGTGGAGCACCGGGTCGGCCGGAGGCCGCCGTGCTCGACACGAGGAAGACGAGTGCCAGGAGCACCGCCCACTGGTACCCCTCGTCCCGTACGCTCTTGCCGCGCGCGCCGAGCTTCCCGCGGGTGAGCCTCGCGATGTGCGTCCGGTAGATCGACTCGAGGTCGAGCACGCCCGTGCCGGCGGGGACGTAGGCCCCCTCGGTGACGAGTGCCAGCTCGCGCAGGAGCTCTCCATCGAGTCGGCTGCGCACCGGCGCGCCGCTGCTGTCGAGAAGCCTGCTGCGGGCACCCGTGCGCGGGTCGGTCACGTAGATCTCCGCTCCCGCCTCGTCGCCGAAGCCGACCGCGATGATCCGGATGCCCTCTTCGGCCGCGGCCTTTGCCGCGTCGAGCGGGAACGAGTCGTGATCCTCGCCGTCGGTGATGAGCAGGATCGCGCGCGACGCCTCTCCGGCCGGACCGAAACCGGCAACGGCCTTGCGAATCGCATCCCCGAGCCGCGTGCCGCCGCGGCTCACACTGTGGACGCCCACGTTGTCGAGGACCAGGCGGAGGAATCCGAAATCCGGCGTGAGGGGCGCGAGAACGGTTGCGCGCCCCGCGAACGCGATCAGCCCCACTTGGTCCTCGTCCAGGAACGCGAGCAGGTCCGCCACCTCCGCCTTGGCGCGCTCCAGACGGTTCGGTGCGACGTCCTCGGCCAGCATCGACTTCGAGGTATCGAGACAGACCATGATCTCGGCGCCGATCCGTGGCGCCACGACGTGACGAAGACCCCACTGCGGGCGCATGAGCGCAATGACCAGGAAGGTCGCTGCCAGCCCGAGGAGGAGGATGCGGAGGTTGCGCCGCCACGCATGCGGGCGTGCGACCAGTCGGAGCTGCAGGCTCTCCGAGACGAAGCGGCCGAGCGCACTTCCGCCGCGGCGCTCGAGCCAGAACAGGAGCAGGACGAAGGTAAGCACGCCCCACAGTGCGTAGGCCCACTCGGGCTCGGCAAACCTGAACTCGCTCACGGGAGCCTCCTCAGGACGCTCCCGGAGAGCAGAGCGGAGAGCGCAATCAGAAAGAGCCCCGTGCCCACGAGAGCCGCGTAGTGATGCTCGTACTCCAGATACCGGATCTCCGTGACCTCCGTTCGTTCCAGTCGGTCGATCTCCGCAACGACTTGCTCCAGACCCTCCGCGTCGGTTGCGTGGAAGTAGCGTCCGCCGGTGCGGTTCGCGATCGTTTCGAGCGTCTTTTCGTCGACCTCGACGAACGCACGCCGCAGGACCGTCCGTCCGCCACGGGTCGTCACGGGGACCGGGGCGAACCCGGTCTTGCCGGCGCCGATCGCGTAGACCTTGATGCCGTGCTGCACCGCGAGGTCTGCCGCCTGGACCGGGCTGATCTCACCCGCGTTGCTCACGCCGTCGGTGAGAAGAATTGCCACCTTCGACCTGGCAGCGTGCCGTCGAAGCCGCTCCACACCGAGCGCGAGGCCCTCGCCGAGGGCCGTGCCGTCCTCGCTGGGATCGGTAACGATCTCGACCTGGTCGAGGATAGCGATGAGGTTGCCGTGGTCGAGCGTCAACGGACAGAGACCGTCCGCGTAGCGTGCGAAGCTCACGAGACCGATTAGATCGTCGGGGCGTCCGTCCCCGAAATTTCCTCCCAGCACGAATTCGCGAAAGACCGTCTTGACCGCGTCGAGTCGGCTGACGCTCAGATCCTCCTCCACGAAATCGCGTGCCTGCATCGATCCAGACCGATCGACGATCATGGCGATGGCGATCCCCTCGCGCTTGATCTTGGTGACCGCATCTCCCGTTCTGGGGCCTGCCAGGGCGACCGAGAGTACGAGGGTCGCTAGCGCGAGGAGGAGCGCTGGCAGGCGGGCGAGCCGGGTGCGGGGCGAGGGCGGCGCTGCGTCCACCAGGGTGAGACTCGAGTAGGTGACGGTGGCGGACAGGCGCGACGCCAGCGAGTAGACAAAGGGCGCGAGCAGACCCACGAGGAGGAAGAGCGGATCGCGCAGCTCCCACTCATGCATGGACGGCCTCCGGGGGTCGGCTTGCGACGAGCCTCAGGTCGTCCCGTGTCTCGTCGAGGAAGCGTCGTGCCGCGCCGATCGAATCCTCGACCGCGGCCGGCTCGGGCAGGTGGTGGGCGAACTTCACGAGGTCCGCACGGCGCAGGAAGCTCTGCATTAACGCCTGATGAGCCCTAGAGAGGTCCGGAGACCCGGTCATCGCCTCGAGGAACTCCTCCGTGGTGAGCTCGAGAGAGCGCAGACCGAAACGCCTCTCGAGGTAGCGCCGCACGATTCCCGAGAGCTTCACGAAAAACGCGTCCATCTCCTCCAACCCGGGTCGGGGTGTGTCAAGCAGTGTCTTCAGCTCGGCGTACGCCAGATCAAAGGCGGAGCCGCGCCGAGCTCGAGCCCGGTACGCGAGCCAGGAGCGGATGAGCACCGGCGATAGGGCGGCTATGAGGGCCAGGCCGGCAACCACGAACGGCCAGGCGCGCGGACCCGAGGGCTCGAGGGGTGGCAGCTCGCCGCGCGCCGGTCGCAGCTCGAGGGGCGCGTCCTCGGGGAGGACGGACGTCACGTCGAAGTCGAGGCGTTCGGTGAGGAGCTCGTACGCGTCCTCTCCCTCGGGAGCCGGTGTCTGTCCTGGCCGACGATCGACGAACTCGACCAGGATCGGAGGGATACGCTGCGGCCCGGAGCGCGAGGGCTGCAGCGTGTAGCGCTGACGTGCGATCGTCTTGCCGTCATCATCGATCGTCTCCGACGGGACGAAGTCGACGATCGCGAAGCGGTCGAGGGCCTCGCCGAACTCGGGCATGAGGACCTCGACCCCGGGCTCCGCGCGCACCTCGATCTCCAGCGTCAGCCGATCTCCGATCACGGGCTCGGCAGGTGTGACCCGCAGGGTGGCTCGGACCGGACCGACCTCGGTGCTCCGCTCGATTGCATCATCCGCGGTCGCCGGAGGGGCGAGCAGCATCGCAACGACGAGAAGAGCTCGGCCTCTCACCGGCGTTCCCTTCTTTCGCGCATCCGAAAGAACTGCACCAGCGGATCCACGACCGAGCCGGCCGCGTCGATGTGGATGAAGTCGATCCTGGACGATCGAAGCCGCCGTTCGAGCGCTCGAACGCGCTCTGCCGCGCCCCTCTGAACCTCACGCCGGAACGCCTCCGAGCTCGTGTCGTAGATCCGTGTCGAGCCGGCCTCGGCATCACGAAGCGCAAGGAGCCCGACCTCGGGAATCTCGAGCTCCCGGGGATCCGTCACGAGGACCGCGACCACGTCGTGCTTGAGGTTCGCGATGCGGAGAGCCTGCTCGAAGTCACGATCGAGGAAGTCGCTCACGACGAAACAGATGGTCTTGCGGGTCGTTACCGCCAGCAGGAACCGCATGGCCTGTGAGATGCTCGTCGCCTCGCGCGCCTGGCGCGGTCGTCGCCAGGCGCCCCGTAGGAAGCTGAAGCGGCGCTGCGGCGTCGCGCCCCGGGCGCTCTCGGGCGTGTCCAGCCCGTGCGCAAGCACCTCGCGCACCACCCGCAGAGCGTGCTTCTGCCCTTTGCGTGGAGGGATGTACTGCTCGATCCCCCCGTGGAAGAGGGTCAGCCCGACCTTGTCGTCGTTGCGAATGGCCGAGAAGGCGAGAAGGGCACAGAGCTCCGCCGTTGCTTCGCGCTTGGAGCGGGCGCTGGAGCCGAAGTCCTGCGAGGCCGAGACATCCGCCATGAGCATCAGGTTGAGCTGTCGCTCCTCGACGTAGCGCTTGACGTAGGGTGCGCCCATGCGCGCGGTCACGTTCCAGTCGATCGTGCGGACGTCGTCGCCGGGGATGTAGGGGCGCACTTCGTCGAACTCGACGCCACGTCCCTTGAACACCGAGACGTACTCACCGGCCAGCACGTCGGCCACCTGGCGGCCGGTGCGGATCTGGATCTCGCGGACGCGCTGCAGGATCTCGCGAGTCAGCACGGGTCAGGGGACGA
>DAOUZG010000165.1 GCA_030665705.1 Deltaproteobacteria bacterium
TCCCCGCCCCGGTTCCCGACTACCTGGAGGCGCTCACCGGTGGGGTCCGGGACCTCCGCATCGGTCTTCCGCGCGAGTTCTTCGTGGAGGAGGGGACCGATGCCGAGATCCTGGAGCGGGTGAGGGAGGCCGTACGGGTCCTCGAGGGTCTCGGCGCGAAGAGCTGCGAGGTCTCGCTGCCGCACACCCCCTACGGAGTCGCGGCCTACTACCTCATCTGCACGGCGGAGGCGTCCTCCAACCTCTCCCGCTACGACGGAGTGAAGTACGGCCTGCGCGTGGAAGCCGACGACCTCGACGAGATGTACCGGCTCACCCGCTCCCAGGGGTTCGGAAGGGAGGTGAAGCGACGGATCATGCTCGGCACCTTCGTGCTCTCGGCCGGCTACTACGACGCCTACTACCGAAAGGCCCAGCAGGTGCGAACGCTCATCCGTCGGGACTTCGAGCGGGCCTTCGAGGAGTGCGATCTTCTCCTGACACCGACGACGCCGGGGCCGGCGTGGAGGCTCGGCGAGCGCCTCGACGATCCGCTCGCCATGTACCTGGCGGACGTGTTTACGGTCACCGTGAACCTGGCGGGACTTCCGGGGCTCGCGGTTCCGTGTGGCACCGTACAGGGGGGGCTTCCGGCCGGGCTCCAGCTGATCGGCAGGCCCCTCGACGAGGCCGCGCTTCTTCGTGTCGGTCACGCCTACCAGCAGGAAGCGGGGTGGCCTGAAAGGGGGCCCGAGCTATGAACGCTCACACCGTTGCCCTCCGGGAGGACCACGTGGAGCTCCTCGATCAGCGCCTCCTCCCGGGCGAGGTGCGTTACCTCCGGCTCGAGACCGGGGAGGAGGTCGCCGGTGCGATCGAGGCGATGGCGGTGCGGGGGGCTCCCGCCATCGGTGTGACCGCCGCCATGGGCGTTGCGATCGAGCTCGAGAGGGCCCCCGATCGAGACCTCGGGACAAGCCTCGAGCGGGTCTGCGAGCGGCTCGCCCGCACCCGGCCCACCGCCGTGAACCTCGTGTGGGCGCTCGAGCGGATGCGGAGGAGCCTCTTGCCGCGGATCGCCGCGCTAGAGCCTCCCACGGAGATCCGCTCAAAGGCCCGTGCCCTCGCCCTCGAGATCCAGGCAGAAGACATCGCGATCTGTCGCGAGCTCGGAGACGTGGGGGCGGAGCTGCTGCCGGAGCATGCGCGGGTCCTCACCCACTGCAACGCGGGGGCACTGGCGACGGCGGGCTACGGCACGGCCCTCGGCGTCATCCGCTCCGCGATGACCCGGGGCCGCATCAAGCAGGTGCTCGCGTGCGAAACCCGCCCGTTCCTGCAGGGCGCACGCCTGACCGCCTGGGAGCTGGTCCAGGAACGGATCCCCGTGACGCTCATCACCGACTCCATGGCGGGCTCCCTCATGCGTCGAGGCGAGATCGACGCCGTGGTGGTCGGTGCCGACCGGATCGCGGCGAACGGCGACGTGGCGAACAAGATCGGCACCTATACCCACGCCGTCGTGGCGCGGCATCACGGGATCCCGTTCTACGTCGCGGCGCCGCTCTCCACCGTCGATCTAGGCACGCCGACGGGTGATTGGATCCCGATCGAATACCGCGATCCCGAGGAGGTCGTCACCTTCGCCGGGCAGCGAATTGCCCCACCGGGGGTCGAGGCCCTCCATCCGGCCTTCGACGTCACCCCCGCCGATCTCGTGACCGCGATCATCACCGAAGGGGGCGTGCTCCGGCCTCCTTTCGGGCCGGCGCTGGCCCGGTGCAAGGCCCGCGAGCCCGCCTCCGGCGGGGGCCGGTCCGACCGCTAAACGGCCCCTCCGGACCGGCCGATACGCGACCCTAGGACGGATCGGCGGAGGTCCGCGACAGGCGTGCTCACCCGAGGCCACGAGTGTCCAAGGAAGTCCTGATCGTCGAAGACGACCGCGCGCTCGCGGAATTGCTTTCCCGTGCTCTCAAATTGGCGGGTTACCGGGTGAAGCTCGCCCACGACGGCTACGCTGCCATGGAGGCGATCGAGCGATCGAGACCAGGTCTGGTGCTCCTCGACATCCTGCTTCCCCGACGGGACGGCCGGTCCGTTCTGGCGGAGCTCCGGAAGAAGGAGGCGACCCAGGATCTTCCGGTCATCGCCATGAGCGGAGTTCTGCGACGTCCGAAGCAGGCGCGGGACCTGGAGGAGGCCGGGGCCAACGCCTTCCTGGCGAAGCCCTTTCAGGGCAGCGAGCTCGTGGGGCTCGTCGAGACCTTTCTGGGGCCTCCGGGCTCGGGTCGTCGCGAGCAGATCTCGCTCACGAAAACCTCCACGGCGGAGGTGGTCTGGGGGGCCATGCAGCGCGGCCTCTCCGGGGCACTGCACTTCCAGGTCGGGCGGAAGCGGAAGGCCCTCCTTCTGGTTGAGGGAAAGCCCCGCGGGGTCCGTTCCAACGTGGTTCGCGAGTGCCTGGGGCGACGCCTGTTCGAGGCGGGACGCATCCAGCGTGAGGCCCTCGACGAGTCGCTCGAGCGCTCTCGAGCGGGGGAGGGGCGTCAGGGCGAGATCCTCGTCCGGATGGGAGCGGTGACCCGCAAGGAGGTGGACGAAGCCCTCCTCAGGCAGGGCGAGGACAAGCTCCTGGAGCTCTTCAGCTGGACGGAGGGAGACGTCTGGTTCGAGGCCGACTCCGAGGCCCTTCCACTGTCCACCCCGATGGAGAGCTGTAAGCCGGAGGAGCTGATCCTCCGCGGCGTGCAGCGAATGGGACCGGACACCCTGCGGCGCAGTCTCCTGGTGTTGAAGGGGAAGCAGGCCAGGCTGGATCCTTCCGGGCTTTCGGAGGGGGTCCAGCGCGACCCGGCCGTTGAGCGGGCCCGGGAAGCCCTCGAGGCCGCCGGTGGGCGGGCGGATGATCTGCTCCGCCAGCATGGGGCGATTCTCTTCGGGTTGTTCGTGCTCGGCGCGTTGCGGGTCGAAGGGGATCAGCCGGAGACAAAGCCGACGGGCCTTCCCGATGGCCCGATCAAGCGCGCGGTGAGGACCGGCCCCGTCACGCACGCGGAGCTCCTCGAGACCCGGCAGCACCAGGCAGAGCAGAGCCACTTCGAGGTGCTCGGACTTGCCCAAGGGGCGTCGGCCGCCGAGTGCAAGTCTGCGTTCTTCGCTCTCGCCAAGCGCTACCACCCCGACCGGTTCGCGGGCGAGCCGGAGGAGATCCGGGCGCTGGCTGGGGACGTCTTTGCCCGGGTCTCGGTCGCCCACGAGACCTTGAGCAACCCGACGCAGCGGCAGGAATACCTGGCTTCGTTGAAGGACAAGGGCAAGAAGGAGGAGGAGAACGAGGTCTCGCAGATCCTGACTGCGGAGGTGCAGTTCCAGAAGGGGGAGACGCTTTTCAAGAAGAAGGACTACGTGCGGGCCCTCGAGCAGTTCAACTGGGCGCTGGACCTAAACCCGGAGGAGGGCGAGTACCGGGCGATGCGCGGCTGGACCACCTATCTGCTCAACCCGGAGGATGCCGAGGCATGCGCCCAGGCGCGGGAGGACCTCGATAAGGCCATCGCGGTCGCGCCCCGCTCCGTCACGGGATACTACTACCTGGGGCTGCTGCTGAAGGCTTGCGCAGAGCTCGAGCAAGCAGAGAGAATGTTCCGCAAGGCGATCGAGCTGGCGCCAGGCCACGTCGAGGCTGCCCGGGAGCTCCGTCTGTTCCAGATGCGCCGCGAACGGGAGAAGGGGTCGCCGAAGGGCTCGAGCTTCCTGGGCTTTGGGAGAAAGAAGGGCTAGGTGGGAGTCGAAGCGGTTGAGAAGATCTGGCTAGACGGAGAGTTCGTCCCGTGGGATCGGGCCCAGATTCACATTCTGGCCCACACCCTCCATTACGGCCTCGGGGTGTTCGAGGGGATCCGCTGCTACAAGTGCGAGGACGGCCGAAGTGCCGTGTTCCGTCTTCGAGACCACCTCGAACGGCTCGACCGCTCCGCACGGATCGTGGAGCTCGAGATTCCATACTCGGTCGAGGAGCTCGAGCGGGCGGTCCTCGAGACGCTCCGTGAAAACGGACTCGCGGAGGGGTACATCCGGCCGATCGTGTTTCTGGGCGAAGGGGCGATGGGACTCTTGCCCTCGGACAACCCGGTCCGGGTCGGTGTGATCGTCTGGCCCTGGGGCGCGTATCTGGGGGAGGAGGGGCTCGAGCGCGGCATCCGGGCCAAGGTCTCCTCCTATACCCGGCATCACCCGAACGTCTCGATGACGAAGTCGAAGACGTGCGGGAACTACGTGAACTCGATCATGGCGAAGCGAGAGGTCACCCGTCTCGGCTACGACGAGGCGATCATGCTCGACACGAACGGCCTCGTCTCCGAAGGGAGTGGCGAGAACCTCTTTCTGGCGCGGGGCGGGATCGTCAAGACACCGCCCCTCTCCTCCGTTCTGGAGGGGCTCACTCGGGATGCCGTGATGCGGATCGCACGCGACAAGGGGATCGACGTCCTCGAGCAACCCCTCACACGCGACGAGCTGTACGGCGCCGAGGAGGCGTTCCTGACGGGAACGGCGGCCGAGGTGACCCCGGTTCGAGAGGTGGACGACCGGGTCATCGGGAACGGTTCACGAGGCCCGATCACCAAGACGATTCAAACCACCTTTTTCGACGCGGTACGCGGACGAAACCGCAAGTACGAGTCCTGGCTCACCTACGTCTAAAGGCCTAGCCGATCGCGTAATCGAAGATTGCGTCGAGGGTGCGCTCGCGATCCTCTGGCGACAGCTCCGGGTGTATGGGCAGGAGGATGGAGCTCTGCCGTGCCTCTTCGGTGCAGGGGAGCTTCGCGAGCTCCCGCTCGGTGGCCGGGACCATCACGCGTCGGTTCTCGATCCCCGATTCGCGAAGAAGCTTGGAGAGGTCCTCTGCGGTCGTACGCGCGAAGCGCGTGAGGCGGAGCAGGAAACACGGATAGACGGGAAGCGCACCCTCGGGGGTGGGGGGGACGTGGAAGGCGTCGTACGGTACGAGGGC
>DAOUZG010000222.1 GCA_030665705.1 Deltaproteobacteria bacterium
CCCGCCAGAGCGGCCTGGCTCGGTCCGGGGTTTCTGAGATGGGTTCTAGAGAATCAACCCGGCAACGGCCCCCGTCATGAAGGTCGCGAGCGACCCGGCGAGAATCGCGCGAAGGCCGTCGCGTGCCAAGTCCGGACGACGAGAGGGAGCGATCCCGCCGAGACCTCCGAGCAGGATCGCGAGCGAGCCGAAGTTGGCGAAGCCGCAAAGCGCATAGCTCGCGATGACGGCCGAGCGTGCCTGGATCGTCCCCTCCGCAAGCGCGTTCGCCAGCCCCTGGTAGGCCAGGAACTCGTTGAGAATCGTCTTGATCCCGAGGAGGGATCCGACCAGCGGGGCATCTGCCCAGGGGACCCCGAGCAGAAACGCGATCGGCGCGAGCAGAAGCCCGAGGAGCCCCTCGAGCGTCAGACCCGGGAGCCCGACGAGGGATCCCGCTGCGCCGAGGGCGTCGTCGAGCAGGTAGACGATGGCCACGAAGGCGATGAGCATGGCACCGACGTTGAGCGCGAGGCGCATCCCGTCGGCCGCGCCCAGCGCTGCGGCATCGATGACGTTAACCGAAGACCGGGTGGCCTCGACGCGCGCCCCGCCCTGCGTATGGGGCACTCCCTCTTCGGGAATCATCACCTTGGCCAGCGCTACCGCAGCGGGGGCCGACATGAAGCTTGCCGCGACGAGGTGACCCGCATAGTCGGCGCCCAGCAGTCCCACGTAGGCGACGAGCACTGAGCCGGCCACGGTAGCCAGGCCTGCGGTCATCACGCAGAAGAGCTCGCTCCGGGTCATCCCCTCGACGTAGGGGCGCACGAGAAGCGGAGACTCGGTCATCCCGAGGAAGATGTTGGCAACGGTGGCCAGCGATTCCGCGCCGCTGATGTGCAGCGTTCGGCGAAGGCCTCGGGCCATCCAGTCGACAACGCGCTGCAGAATTCCCAGGTGGTAGAGGACCGAGAAGACGCTCCCCATGAAGATGATGATGGGGAGAACCCGGATGGCGAAGACGAACGGAAGCTGGACCGGTGTTCCCTCCGGGCCGAGCAGCACATCGGGCCAGGCTCCGAACACGAACTCGATTCCGTGGTTTGCGTAGTTGATGAACGCGAGGGCCACGTCGTTGGCCGCTGCAAAGAACGTTTCTCCGACGGCGGTTCGCAGAATCACCGTTGCGATCACGAGCTGGAAAAGCAGCGCCATCCCTACGGAGCGCCATGCGATCGCCCTCCGATTGGTCGAGAAGATCCACGCGATGCCCAGGAGAACCCCGATCCCCACGAGTCCCACGGCTCGCTCCATCAGCCTTCCCCTCCCGCGAACCGGGCGGCCAGTTCGCGCACGGCTCCCTCCGGGTCGTCCGTGCCCGTGATGGCCGAGATAACGGCAAAGGCGCAGGCCCCAGCGCGCCGAACGTCCGCGACGTTGCGAGCCGTGATGCCTCCAATCGCCACGACCGGACGGTCGGCCAGTCTCACGGCTTCGGCGAGCGCGTCGATCCCCCGCGCCGCGTACTCCGTCTCCTTGGACACGGTTCCGAACACCGGTCCGAACGCGATGTAATCGACAGGCCGGTCTCGACTGTCGCGAACCTGGTCGAGCGTGTGGGTGGAGAGCCCGACGACCAGGCGGCTACGGATCTCGGGGGGGATGCGCTCGGGCGGCAGGTCTTCGTGGCCCAGGTGGACCCCGCCCGCTCCCGCGAGGTCGGCCAGGTCGTAGCGGTCGTTCACGACGAGTAGCGCGCCCGCGTTCCGGGCGCGCGCCGCCGCCCAACGGACGAGCTCGAGCGCCTCCCGGTCGGTCGTGTGCTTGAGTCGAAGCTGAGCAACCGTGACCCCCGCGCGCAGCACCGCCTCCACGATCTCCTTCGGGCGGTGCGGCCAGCGTGGGTCGTCGTCCGCGAGCGGGTACGCTCCCCGCACGTGGCCGACGAGCTTCCCCGTCACCGCGAGCTGACCCAACCGGGGCGTGTCTCGATCCCGAGCTCGATCAGCTTCTTGCGGAGCGTGTTCCGGTTGATCCCGAGCAGCCGCGCGGCCTGGAGCTGGTTTCCCTCGGCCCGATCGAGCGCCGCCGCGAGGATCGCTCGCTCGAGGCGCTCCACCAGGCTCCAGTAGGGACCGCGCTCGGGCGCCCGGGCTGGGTTCTCAAGCATCGCGACGAGCTCTCGCCGCACGAGGTCCGTCCAGTCTGCGGCGGGTGCGCCGCGCCCCTCGGTCACGACGCCGACATCCTCCTCTGTAATCACGTTCCCCGACGCGAACGCGAGCGCCCGCTTGACCACGTTTTCGAGCTCGCGGACGTTGCCGGGCCAGGAGTGATCGATCAGCTTCTGTAGCGCTCCCTCCGTCGGCCAGCGTCGGGGTAGGTCGAGCGTCGAAGAAAAACGCTCGATGAAGTGCTGGACGAGAACCGGTATGTCGTCGCGTCGCTCCCGGAGCGGGACGATTCGAATCGGAACGACGTTGAGTCGGAAGTAGAGATCCTCGCGGAAGCGCCCCTCCCGTACCGCTTCCTCGAGATTCTGGTGCGTGGCGGCCACGATGCGGATGTCGATCGGGACCGGCTGCTTTCCACCGAGCGGGGTCACCTCCTGGTCCTGGACGACCCGCAGAAGCTTGGCCTGCAGCGCCAGGGGTAGATCTCCGACCTCGTCGAGGAAGAGGGTCCCGCCGTGCGCCTGCCGGAAGCGACCTGCACGCGCCTCGACCGCACCCGTGAACGCGCCCCGCTCGTAACCGAATAGCTCCGCCTCGATCAGCTCCGAGGGGATCGCAGCCATGTTCACCGCGACGAACGGTCCCTCCTGCCTCCGGCTGTGGTAGTGGACCGTGCGCGCGACGAGCTCCTTGCCGGTTCCGCTCTCTCCCAGGATCAGGACCGACGTGTCGGTGGGTGCCACCCGCCCGATCGTTTTGAAGAGCTCCACCATCGCCGCGTTTCGTCCGACAAGGGCCAGCCCCGACCGGAACGTCTCGCCGACCTGCTTCCGAAGCTCGGTCACCTCGTGCCGGAGGGCGCGAACGCGCAGGGCCTTCGTCACCGCTGCTTCGACCTCTGCGAGATCAAACGGTTTGGTCAGGTAATCGAACGCCCCCCGTTTCATCGCTTCGACCGCGTTGTCGAGCGTGTTCTGGGCGGTGATGACGACCACCGACGGCGCATCGGGACCGCTCGTGGTGATCTCGTCGAGGATCTCGAAGCCCCCCACGTCCGGCATTCGGATGTCGAGAAACACGACGTCGAAGCGCTCCTCGGCCAGAAGCTCCCGCGCCGCGTGGCCACCCCCCGCCTCCTCCACCGCGTGTCCGCGTTCTTCGAGCGTCTCGCGCAGGACGAAGCGGACCGACGGCTCGTCGTCAACCACGAGAATTCGGTTCACCGGAGCCTCCGTACGGGAAGCAGGACGCGGACCTGGGTTCCCGACCCCACCTCGCTCCTCAGCTCGATTCGCCCGCCGTGCTTCACCACCCAGTGCTGCGCGAGCGCCAGGCCCAGGCCGCTTCCCCCCTCCCTCCGTGTGAAGAACGGCGTGAAGACGTGCAGAAGGTCCTGCTCGGGAATTCCGGGCCCCGTGTCCTCGATCTCCACCCGGACCATCCGCACGGGCTGTTCCCCGTCGGCGGAGAGGTGGTAAAGCGTCTCGAGGCGCGTCCGCAGAACCAGGTGTCCGCCCCTCTGCATCGCCTGGACCGCGTTGCGGAGCAGGTTCAAGAAGACCTGCGTGAGACGATCCGGATCCGCCT
>DAOUZG010000333.1 GCA_030665705.1 Deltaproteobacteria bacterium
GACGTTGAAAGAATCGTGTTCTCGAGCAGCGCGGCGGTCTACGGAGAGCCGACGTCGTTTCCCATCGAGGAGGATGCGCCGCTCGAACCGACCCACCCGTACGGCCTAACCAAGCTCCTGGGGGAGCAGATGATCCAGGACTTCTCGCGCGCCTACGGCCTCGGGTACGTCCTGCTCCGCTATTTCAACGCCTCGGGGGGGAGCGCTGACGGATCCCACGGGGAGAGCCACCGTCCGGAGACCCACCTGATCCCGATCGTCCTCCAGGTGCCTCTCGGCCAACGCGAAGCGCTTCAGGTCTACGGGGAGGACTACCCCACGCCGGACGGCACCTGCGTCCGCGACTACATCCACGTGGAGGATCTCGCCCGTGCGCACGAGCTCGCCCTGGGGGAGTGCTCCGAGCCAGGGAGGGAGACGGGCGGGCGCATCTACAACGTCGGGACGGGAGCGGGCCACTCGGTGCTCGAGGTCATCCGGTCCGTCGAGCACGTGACCGGACGGCCGGTCCCGTATCGGGTGAGCGCGCGACGGCCGGGCGATCCACCTCGCCTCGTCGCCAGCTCCCGAAGGATCCGGGAGGAGCTCGGCTGGATTCCCGCCGACGAGGATCTCGACTCGATCGTGGCCGGTGCCTGGGCCTGGCACCGGTCTCACCCCGAGGGGTACCGGGCGTAAGCCGGGGGCTACCCCCTCCCCTGCTTCTTCTCGCCGCGGTGGCGCAGGTACTGGGTCAGGCAGTGCATCACGCTCTGGTGGATGTCCTCCGCCATTCCCCAGTTCTTCACCGGCACCCACACGACGTGATCCGCGAGCTTCCGAAGCTCGCCCCCGTCGAAGCCGACGAAGGCGATCGTGGGGACGCCCTGCTCCTTGGCGTAGCGGCACGCCTCCACGACGTTCGGGGAGTTGCCGCTCCCGCTGATCAGCAGGACGGCGTCCTCCGGCCGGAGGTAGTAGACGAGCTGGCGTCGGAAGACCTGCTCGTAGGCGATGTCGTTTGCCAGCGCCGTGAGCATCGGCCCGTTCGCGGTGAGCGAGACCGAGCGAACCGGCGGAAGACCCTCGACGTAGGTCCACTTGGTCGTGTCGCACACGAGGTGGTCCGAGATCGCGGCGCTGCCGCCGTTCCCCGCGGCCCAGATCGTCCCCCCGCGCTCCTGCACGCGCTCGAACACCGCGAGCACCTCCGCGAGCGGTCCGCGGTCGAACGCCTCCAGGGTCTCGCGGAAGCGCCCGTAGTAGTCCTCGACCCACGTCTGGAACTCGGTCACGCTGCATCCTCCCAGGCGGCCCTCAGGAGGCAAGAGGGATAGCGCTGCGCCTTCGCGCCCGCACCGCGGAGCCCCCGCGGGGGGTTTGAGTCCGGCGTGAGGTGCCGTGGTCCACCCGTGCCGGCCCGCCTTCGCTTAGGGGAAGGGCGCGGTGGCCCGGTTGGCCTCAGGCTCTCGAGCCGGCCCTCCGGCGGAGCGCCGCTCCCACGATGAGTGCACCCACGCCGAACAGGACCGCTGAATGGGGCTCGGGGATGGGCGCTCCGAAGTCGAGCCCCTCGAGGTCGGTGCTCAGGCCCGAAAGGCTCCCGAGGACGACGTTGGAGCCGTCCCCGAACGTCAGCCGCATGAAGACATCGTTATCGTCGTCACTCGCGAGAAGGACGCCTCGCTCTGGATCCCACGCCAGCCCCTCGATCTTGAGGTTGCTGTCATTGCCCTCATCGTCGTCGATGATCGCTTCGATCTC
>DAOUZG010000124.1 GCA_030665705.1 Deltaproteobacteria bacterium
GCTCACTCGCTCGGCGAAGAACTCCACGACCCGGTTGAGCACGGGTTCCGGGTCCGTCGACTCACGGGTGGCCCGCCAGCCGCCCTGAAGCGAGTGCATGACGATGAGCTTGCAGCTCGCATCCGCGAGCTCGGGATAGACCTCGGGTTTCGCGAAGCCCTGGACATCGTTGAGGTAGTCGACACCCCGCCCCAGGGCGTAGCGCTGCGTTGCCGGCTTGTTGCTATCGACCGAGACCGGGATTCCGGACGCCAGGAGCCGATCGAGAACCGGCTCTAAACGTCGGATCTCCTCCTCCGCGGTGACCTCCTTTGCATCGGGGTGGCTCGAGGCGGGCCCGAGATCGATTGCGTCCGCGCCGTCCTCCATGAGTCCGAGGGCGTGCCGGATCGCCTCGTCGGGATCGAGGTAGAGCCCGCCATCGGAAAAGGAGTCCTCCGTCATGTTGACGACGCCGATAATCCCGGTGCGGCCCGCGCTCACGGTCTGATGGTAGCAGCGCAGCCTCGGCCGGTCTCAACGTGCCGATTTCAGTACCCGAGCGCGTGTAGACGCTGTCCCGTGAGGAGTCGCGCCTGCTCCGAGCAGAGAAGAACGATGAGATCGGCGATCTCCTCCGGTCGAGCGACGCGTCGCATGGGCACGCTCGGAACGATCGTCGCCTCCAGCTCCGGACTGATCCAGCCGGTCTGCGTGGGTCCCGGGTCGAGGATGTTGGCCGTGGCCCCGTACGGGGCCAGCTCCAGCGCAAACGCGCGGGTGTACGACTCGAGCGCGCTCTTGCTCGCTCCGTAGGAGACCTCGCGCGGGAATCCGGGAGAGCCGCGCGTCGTCAAACTGACGATTCGACCCCAGCGAGCCCCCCGTTCGAGGTAGCGACGCGCGTACTCCGTAAGCAGGAGCGCCGCTGCCCGGCAGTTCACGGCGAACTGACGGTCGTGACTCTCCACGCTGAGGGGGGCCGGCCGGGGAGGCCAAAGCTCCAGGGGCCGGGCCTCGGCCTCGTGCTCCTGGGGGAGGAAGGTGTCCGGCTCCCATTGCGCTGCATTGTTAACGAGCACGTCGACCGGTCCGAATACCCGCTCGGCGCGCTCGAAGAGGGAACGGACGTTCCCCGGGTCGGCGAGATCCGCCTCCCAAGCCTCGACCCGTCCACCGCGCTCCTCGATACTCGCAACGACCTCGTCGGCAGATTTCCGTCTTTGAGCCAGATAGGGTTCGGGAGTCACCGGCTCCTCCTCGGCCCGTTCCGGGTCCCGAAGTCTCCAGTAGTGGAGGAAGACGCTGGCCCCTTGAGTGGCAAGCGCCTTTGCCGTCGCGGCGCCGATTCCGATCGGCGAGTTCGCGCCGGTGACCACGGCGACCCTCTTGTCGAGCAGCGGATCAAGCATCTTCCCTCCTCCCGTTTTGTGGCGTCCGAACCGCCACGCGGCGGTCGGCGAGCTCCCACCGAACCGAGGTACAACGTCGGGCCAGGTCGTCGTCGTGTGTGACGAGAAGGAGGGCACCGGGATACGCGTCAAGCGCCTCCTCGAGCCGCTCGATCGACGGCAGATCGAGGTGATTGGTTGGCTCGTCGAGCACAAGGCCCCATACCTGGCGACCCAGCCCGTAGGCAAGTGAGAGCTTGCGTGCTTCTCCGGGCGACGGGCGGCGCGACTGGAGAAGGGCCTCGGGATCCACACCGAGCGCGGCCACGAACGAAAGTACTCGGCCTCGCTCATCGGTCACGAGGCGGCGGGTCGATTCAAGCAGTGCGATCTCCTGGTCCGCGTCAAGCTCCTGCGGAAGGTGGAGCAGACGCGATTCGGGAACGCGAGCCCCCTCCAGGAGCCGCGCCAGCAGTGTGCTCTTCCCGATCCCGTTGGGTCCCACCACCCGGATGCGGCTCTCCCGATCGACCGAAAGCCGGACCTCCTCGAGCAGGGTTCGTCCGCCCACGGCGATAGCCGGGGTCTGTAGATCGAGCAGGATCGGAGCCGGGGCCCGCACGTAGTCGACAAAGAGCGAGCGCCCCGGGGTCTTGCGGAAGCGGAACCCGGCTCGCTTTCGTCCCACGCGGTCGAGCTTGCGTCGGACGATCTGGATCTCGCGCCCCAGCGAGGCTTCGGCCGATCGACGCTTCTTCATCTTGAACCGGAACCGGGCATCACTGTCGTGGATGCTCTTCGCGCGCTTTCGGGTCGTCATCCGCGACTGGGCCGCTTCGCGACTCCGTCTGCGGTCCGCGAGACGTCCCTCGAGAAGTCGCTCTTCCCGTCGGACCTTGGCGTAGGAGGCACGCTCCCTCCGCTCCACGGCACCCCAAGAACGTCGCGCATCGTCGTATGCACCCCGCCAGGCCCGGATGCCACCCCGATCAAGCCGAATCGTGGACGACGTGAGCTCGTTGAGGAGACGACGGTCGTGGGAGACCACCACCCCGATCCCGCGAAATCGATGCAGCGCCCCCAGCAGCAGCTCCCGGGCCTCGGAGTCGAGGTGGTTGGTCGGCTCATCGAGGAGGAGAAGCCCGGGAGAGACGGCCAGGGCTGCGGCCACCTGCCAGCGCTTCCGCTCTCCCGGCGAGAGGCTGCGCCAGCGCGCGAGGGCGGCGGGATCGAGATGGAGCTCACCGAGAATCCGATGGGCCTCGCCTTCGGGCTTGGAGGCGAGGTGACGAACCTCGGGGGTAGGATGCTCGACGATCTGCGGGCAGAGGGTTCGGGTAAGCATCCCCGGGTGGTAGCGAACCTCTCCGGAGTCGGGCGCAAGCTCGCCTGCCAGCAGACGGAGGAGGGTCGTTTTGCCCGCTCCGTTGGGACCGACGAGGCCGTACCAGCCCGGGACCAGATGAAGGCTCACATCCGCGATGAGCGGAACGGACTCCGAGTAGGAGAAAGAGACGCGAGTGAGATAGACGGAAAACACGACAGCTCCGAGAGGGGCCCGAGACCCCGAGGGGTCGCCGAGGCGACCGCGTAGATCACGAAAGACCGGACCTAGGGCGTGTCGTTTCTCAAGCCGCCATTCTCCCCACGAACTCCTGGACAAGTCTATGGACCGCCTCGAGCGGCGTCAACGCAACAGACGAGCCCCCTGGCGCTCAGGGGATCGATTCAAGCGCCTCCAGCAGCGGCGCGGGATCGATCCAGATGTGGAAGTCCTCGCGTATATCCACGAGCCGGATCCGGCCCTCACGGTCGAGGACGTAAGTGGAGGGATGAGGCACGCCTTCCTCGATCGGCTCGGGGTCGGGCCGTCGAATGCGAAGGCGGTCGATGACGCGACTTTCGGGATCTCTCAGGAAGCGCACCCGCTCCCGCAGGAGGTTCCCGTCGACGAAGCGCAGCGTCTTTCGGTTGATCTGCCGATCGGCCATCACGTAGAGGAGGACCACGTCGGGCATCCCCTCGAGTGCACGCCGCAGCTCCACGAGCCGCGCCTTGGTGAACGGTCACCAATCGAGGCTACGCTCGAACGTGAGAATCACGCGCTTTCCACGGAAGTCCGAGAGGCGAACCGGCTGGCCATCCAGATCCGGAAGGGTGAAGTCGGGCATCGCCTGCCCTACGGTGCCGACCGCACCCTCTACCTCCACGCGCGGCGCGGGATCCGTGCCCCGCCGGCCGAGCGGCGTCGCCGGAAGCATGACATCGAGAATGAGGAGGCCTGCGATCAGAACCGTGGCAAGCATCCGCCCCATCACGCGACTCCGGTTGCTCGTCGCGGGGGACGCAGCCAGACAAACCCGAGCGCCAGGACGAGGAACAGCCCTGCCTCCAACCGCGGAAGCTCACCCGCCCACGCGATGTCCCCCATGAGCCAGGCCGACATCCGGTAAAACGCCGCGAGCACGAGCCCGAGCGCCGTCGCAGTCCCGATGCTGCGGCCCCCCCCGCGCCGCGCCGTCCCGAGAAGGCAACCGCCCCAGGCGACGAGAGCGGTGCCCGTGAACGCCACGAAGTAGAACCCGTTGGGTCCCAGTGGAAAGCGCAAGGGCGAAGAGGCGCCCGGGGCGAGTGCGGTCAGGGAAATGCCGAAGAAGACGGCGCCCAACAGAACGAAGGCCGTCCCGACGACTCCGCACAGGACGGAGTAGGCACGCGGCATGCGGGCACCGTAGCACACCCAGGATCACTCTCGGACGACGGGCGAAGGACCTCTCACAGCAGCCAGAGCACCACGGCGAGCAGAGCGGCAAGCGCGGCAACGGCCAGCCCCAGCAATAAGTATGGGCGGCATGCGTGCTCCTCGCCGACCGGTGCAGTCTGGGGCTCTTCCACCTCCGTTCTGTCCGCGGCCTGCCTCGGGGTGCCCGGGACTCTGACGACCTGAGCCGTGATGTTGTCGGTCCCGCCACGGGCGTTGGCCAGCTCGACGAGTGTGCGGACGCTGGACTCCGTCCCCTCCCGACCGACCACGGCTTCGATTTCGGCTTCGGAGACGAGCCCCCACAAGCCGTCGGAGCACAGCACAAACCGGTCGCCGGGCTCGATGGTCAGGGCTCGGACATCCGCCTCCACGCTCTCCCGGACGCCGATCGAGCGCAGCAGCTCGTTGCGCCGCGGATGAGTGGCGGCTTCCTCGGCCGTGACGACACCGCGCCGCTGAAGCTCCGCGACGGCGGAATGATCGGCGGTGAGGGCCTCGAGCCGTCCCGCCCGAAGCCGATACGCTCGGCTGTCACCGACGTGCGCGACCCAGCCGGAGCCGTCACTCGAGAGCAGCAGCGCCACGCCGGTGGTTCCCATGTGGGCAAGGGTGATATTCGCGTCGGCAAGCCGGAAGATCCGCTCGTTGGCCGCCCGGAACGCGCTTGCCAGCATGCGCTCGGGGCTTTCGTCGCACCTCGTCAGTGCCGCGCCGATCGTCTCAACCGCCAGGCGGCTCGCCGTCTCCCCGCCCCGGTGCCCCCCCATCCCGTCGGCCAGGATGAAAAGCCGGAAGCCAGCCTCATGCGAAAACTCCCCGCAAGCATCCTGATTGGTCGTGCGGACGAGTCCCGTATCGCTCAGCGAGGCAGACTCGATCTGCTCCGGGTCGATCTGAACCATCTCTCCTGCACCAGCTCGATGCACGAAGGTACGGCACCGGGCGCGGGCTGAGTTTGACCCGGAACTCGCTCGCTCGCTACCGTGGAGCGGAGCCCCGCTGGACGGGCCTCGCAGCTCATCTCATGGAACTCATTCGTGCCCTCTACCGGCTCGATGTCGAGCCCGCGCAAGCCGCGGAGCGTGCGGAGGCGCTTGCGCTCGAGCAGACCGTGGAGCTGCCGCGTACCGCGATCCGGGATCCGGTGGTGGAGGGCGAGGTACTCGGTCGCGTCGAGGAGGTTCGGACCCTTCCCGGGGGCGGGACCCTCGCAACGGTGGTATTTCCGGTCGAGACCACCGGGTTCGAGCCCTCGCAGCTCCTCAACGTGCTGTTCGGAAACTCCTCACTCGAGCGGGATGTCGAGCTCGTCGACGTCCTGCTGCCCCCTTCCCTCCTCTCGGCGCTCGGAGGGCCACGCTTCGGTGTAGAGGGGATCCGGAAGGTGCTCGGGTCCTACGGACGGCCCTTGACCTGCACGGCACTCAAACCGATGGGGCTGGGGCCGGATGCGCTTGCCCGGATCTGCTTCCGCTTCGCACGAGCCGGCGTCGACGTAATCAAGGACGACCACGGGCTCGCGGATCAGCCCTTCTGCCCCTTCGAACCGCGCGTGCACGCATGCCAGGCCGCGGTCGCGCAGGTGGGCCGGGAGACGGGTCACCATGCGGTGTACGCACCCAGCCTCAGCGGACCGCCGGACCGGGTCCTGCGGCACCTACGGCTGGCACAGCAGGTCGGCGTGGGGGCAGTCCTCATGGCGCCGATGCTCATCGGGATCCCAGTCTTCTGGCAGCTCGTTCGGGAAGAGGCCGCGGTCCCGGTGCTCGCCCATCCCGCCTTTACCGGAGGGCCGCAGATCGCCCCCGACGCGTTTCTGGGCCGGCTCCTTCGAGCGTTCGGCGCCGACGCGGTGATTTATCCACACTCGGGTGGACGCTTCTCCTACGGACCCGAGACATGCCG
>DAOUZG010000143.1 GCA_030665705.1 Deltaproteobacteria bacterium
ATTCTCGAGAGCCCGAAGATCAGCCCCATCGCGCCCGGCGCGATGAGCAGCACGTCGGTTGAGAACTTCATCAGGTAGAGGTTGACCAGGAAGAACATCCCACCGACGCCGAGGGCGGGCGCGGCCCAGGTGATGATCGTCCGTAGCGGGACACGCTCCTCGATCCACGTCTCGGCCGCCGGGGCGGGCGGCACGTCAGAGGCGAGTTTGGGGGCTTCGGTCACGAGCGGCGATTCTCTCACGCTCGTCCGCTACAGCGCGGAACCACCCGTGATCCAGTCGGCCACGCGCTCGGCGATGGCTCCTGCGGCGGTAAGGCCGGGCGACTCGATCCCGATCAGGTTCACGAGCCCAGGCGCCCCGTGTGCGCTCCCCTCCTCGATGACGAAGTCGCGAAAGGCCTCACCCGGCCGCTGGAGCTTCGGTCGGACGCCTGCGAACTCCGGCGTCAGGTGCTCCGTTCGGATCTCGGGGAGATAGCGGGCGACTGCCTCGGCGAACGGCTCGGCCTTCTGCGGGTCCACGTCGTAGCGAGGCTGGTCGACGTACTCGACGTCCGGACCCAGCCGGTAACGCCCCCCGAGATCGGGCGTCACGTGGATTCCGAGCCCGCCGGACGCCGGGAGCGGGTAGACGGGCCGTTCAGTCAGGCGGCCAAGGGAAGGGACCGCGGCGAAGTAGTCCCCTTTGCAGGGGTGGATTCGCCATCCGAGCCGGTCGATGTCCAGTCCTGCCCACTGCGCCACGCGGTCTGCGCTCAACCCCGCCGCGTTGATCACCACAGGACTCCGAACGGAGAAGCGATCCCCTTCCGCAGACTCCGTCTCAACAACCCACGCGTCGCCGTCTCGTTCCAGGGCGACGACAGTCGTCCGCAAGACGATCTGCGCCCCGTGAGCCTCGGCCTCGGCCTGGTAGCTCGTGACCAGAGCACGGGCGTCGACGATCCCCGACTCGGGCGACCACAGGGCCCCCAGCGCCCGGATGCGCGGCTCGCGTCTGGATACCTCCCCGGCGGAGAGAAGCTCTACGGCCCCCGCGCCGTTCGCGAGGGCGCGCTCGGCCAGCGCACTCAGGCCCTCGAGCTCCTCGGGACTCGTTGCCACGACGAGCTTGCCGGTGCGCCGGTGGGGGACCCGGTGCTCGGAGCAGCGCTGGTAGAGCCGCTCTCGGCCCTCCACACACGTCCGTGCTTTCAGGGTCCCGGGGGGGTAGTAGAGGCCGGCGTGGATGACCTCACTGTTTCGGGAGGAGACTTCCTGGCCGACGCCTCCGCGCCGTTCCAGGACGAGGAGCGAGCGCTGGCGGCTCGCGAGGGCCGCTGCAGCCGCAAGCCCGATGACCCCGGCTCCGATCACGACCCCGTCGGCCTCCATCGACCTCACCTCGCCTGCGCGGATCCGTGCGCAAACCTATAGGTTAAGAGCTGAATTGCCGATCCGTGCACCGGCAGCAGGCAGCTCAACCGTCCAGGGAGACGCCGGCGAAATGAGAAGGGGATCCACCCCAGCGGCCTTTCTGCTGGCCCTCCTACTGGGTCTCCAGGCGGCCGCCGAGGAGGCGGTTCCGCGGATCGTCGACGTGCGCGTGGGGCGGCACGCTGCCTACGACCGAGTTGTGCTCGAGATGGAGAGCGAGACGCCCGTGTTTCGCCTTCCGGCCGCTCCGGGGGAGGAGACGCTGCTCGAGATCCGGGCCCGGCCCCTCCTTCCACGCCAGGAGATCGTGACCGGCTCTCCGCGCCTCGAGGCACTGATTCTCGAGGAGACCCTCGAGGGGACGCGGGTCCGAGTGCGAAACGGCGAGCGGAGCCTCCGGGTCTTTACCCTGAAGAGCCCTCCCCGTCTCGTAGTCGACGTTGCCGACGCCGGTGTGGACCCGTTCGACCCCCCGCCGGGTACCGAGGCCGTGCCCCTTCTGGCGCCCGAGGAGCCGGGTCCCCTCGAGCCCCCGCTGGAAGAGGTGCCTCCCACCGAGCAGCTCCCGGAGGAGCCGGAGGCCGTCGAGGTCACGCCCGAGAAGGAGGCTCCGATCGAGCCCCTTCCGGAGGAGCCGGGGCCAGCTGAGGTGGCATCCGAGGAGCTGGAGCCCGCTGAGGTCGTACCCGGGGAGCGGGTGGCCGCTGAGATCACGCCGGAGGAGCCGATGCCCGAGCCGACTCCGGAGGTAGCGCCCCAGCCGCAGCCGGCGCCGCCCGAGCCAAGCGCTCTGCCCATGCCTCCCCGAGAGACCGCTCCCGAAGAGCCGGCTCCGGGAAGGGACGACCGCGACCGCTGGCTCGCATTGCTGGTCTGGGTCGGAGGGCCGTTGCTACTCGTGGGGCTCGGGCTCTACCTCACCCGCGGGCGACGGCGACCGCCGCCGGAGAGCGCGGAGCCGAGAATCCCCGAGTCGATCACGCCCGAGGAGGTCCTCAGCGCGAGCGACCGGCTGGACCTGCTGGAGAAGAGGATTGATGAGGAGGTCCGCTCTCGGATGCACCTCGAGAGCCGCGTCGTGCAGGTGCAGGAGGACCTGAAGGTGGTACGCGATCGCGTCAACCGCATCCCCCGCCGCGGCGAAGCGGCGTCATGACGCGCGTTAGAGCCGAAGACATCCCGCGTGGCCGGTCAGCCCTCCGCGAGCGCGGCTGCACCGACTGCACCGCAGTAAGCCCCGTCCGGAAGGAACCGCGCATCGCGGCCCGACATCCGCGTCACCGCTGCCAGCACCTGCTGCAGAGCGGGGTTGTGCGACAGGGTCGATCCGCAGTACAGGACGAGTTCGGCGCCCGACTCGCGGGCAAGGGCCGCACAGATGAGTGCCACGTTCTCGCCGATCAGACCCACGATGGCGCTGGCCAGGTCGGCCGGACAGGTCGATTCGAGCTTCGCGAAATTCGACGCGGTGAGCTCCAGCGGCAGGGGAATCCCTCCGTGTGGATAGATGTCCCCGACCAGCAGGTCGACCGGTCTCCGATCGCCCTCGGCCGCCAGCTCCGCGAGCTTCTCGAACGAGTCGACCCGCAGAAGCAGCCACCCCAGCCCCAGCAACGTCCCCCCGCCGAGGGCCGTTCCTCCCACCCGGCGAACCCCGGCGCCGTCCACCCCCAGGACGGACGTGCCGGTCCCGAGGCTGACGAGCAGGTACCCCGGCGGAAGTTTCACCCCCTCCTTGGACGCGAGAATCGGGGCCCCACGTCCCCAAGCCTCGAACTCCGGCACCCGCCGGACCGGGACCCCGTCAATCTCGTCTGCGAACCGGTGTGCCCCGCCTCCCGTGACCGCGATGCGGCGGGCCCCCACCCGCGCCACCTCCTCGGACACCCGCTCGATCTCTTTCGACGAATACGACCGGGTCCAGAGCGTCTTCTCCTGGTGGACGACCTTGCACAGCGTTGCGCCCGCGTCGATCCCGACCGTGGATCTGGGGATGGACATCGGCCGAGGAGAGTACCAGCCGTGTGGGCGCTGCGCCGAAAGGGGGGCTAGCGGCGATGTACACCGATTTCTACCAGCTCGAGGAAAAGCCCTTCGCGTTGGTGCCCGACCCCCGCTACCTGTTCCTGAGCCGGTCCCACCGTGAGGCCCTCGCGCACCTCATGTACGGGATCGACGCCGGAGAGGGCTTCATCGTCGTGATCGGTCAGGTCGGGACCGGCAAGACCACCCTTGCTCGGACGCTGCTCGACCGCGTCGGGGAGAACCTCGAGGTCGGCTTCATCTTCAACCCCAGCTCGAGTGCGGAGGAGCTCCTGGCTGCCATCAACCGGGAGTTCGGGATCCCGGCCTCGGGGGCGACGCGCACCGAGCTCATCGAGCAGCTCAACCGCTTCCTCCTGGAACGTCGTACCAGAGGTAAGCGCACGCTGCTCGTCATCGATGAAGCCCAGAACCTGGAGCCGGACGTCCTCGAGCAGATCCGCCTGCTCTCGAACCTCGAGACGGAGCGAGAGAAGCTCCTCCAGATCCTGCTGTTCGGACAGCCCGAGCTCGACGAGAATCTCTCCCGACCCGACCTCCGGCAGCTCCGGCAGAGGATCACCATTCGCTGGTGCCTGCGCCCGCTCTCCCGATCCGAGACGCGGTCGTACGTCGCACACCGGCTTCGCGTCGCCGGGGCGGGAGAGGCGGAGTTCTTTACCCCTGGTGCGCTGCGCGCGCTCTACGGGGCGAGCAACGGCGTCCCCCGGCTCATCAACGCCGTCGCGGACCGCGCGCTTCTCGCCGGATACTCTTCGGGTCTTCGGCCGGTCGATGCTCGGATGGTCCGCGACGCTGCCCGGGAGCTTCCGGGTGTGCGCCGACTTCAGCTCGTGCCCCGGCAGCTAGTCGTGCGCGCCTCGGCGCTCGTAGCGGGTGGGATGCTGCTCGGTCTCGTCGTGACGCCCCTCGTTATGAACCCCGAGGTCGACCGAAGCGGACTCGCGTCCGTAGAAGGCGCGCCCCCCGCAGCGGTGCCGGGGCTCGCCTCGGCGGAGATGGGGCTCGAGATGGCGCTCCAGCTCCGGACTGCGGGTGCGACGGCGGCGGACGCGCTGAATACCGTGCTCTCGGAGTGGGGTTACGAGCCTCTTGGCAGCGAGGAGCTTCTTCCCGAGTACTTTCCCGGCACTCTCAGTGAGCAGACGGGGCTTCTCGTGCTCGATACCTGGTTCGACCTGGCTCGTCTCAAGCGCCTGAATCTCCCGGCCATCCTCGAGGTTGAGCCCGAGCCAGGCATCCAGCGATACGTGGCGGTGCTCCGCCTCCAACCGGACGGCACGCTGGTTCTGCAGGACCAGGCAAGGGCCTTTCCGGTTTCCGAGGAGCGTCTCGGCGAGCTTTGGACCGGTCGCACCCTGCTGCTGTGGAGCAACTTCGAGTCGGTCCCCGCGATGCGCCTGGGGATGACCGGCCGAGCTGTGGAGTGGCTGCAGGGGCGCCTTCTCGGGCTGGGCTACCTCGGGCCCACCTCCATCTCCGGCGAGTTCGATGAGGTGACCGAGGACGCGGTCCGCCAGCTTCAGGCCGAGCACTCCCTCGATCCCACGGGCGAGGTCGGACCCGCTACGCTGATTACGATCTATCAGGCGCTTCGCTACGGGGCGCCGGTACTGGGTGGCAGTCGCGAAGGAGGGCGGCTCTCTTGAGCACGATTCTCGATGCCCTTCGGAGGCTCGAGCGGGAGCGAGAGGACCGCGAGTCCTCGAAAGAGCTCCGGCGTGCGGTGGCGCGGGGGGCTCCCGAGGGGCCTGCGAGGCCGCGCTCCCGAGCGAGCCTCTGGATTGCGGTTGCCCTGGGCCTGCTGGTCGGTGGTTCGACGTACGCCCTTTTGCTGATGCCGGAGCTTCGGCCGTCTGCGGAACCGACCGCCGCTCCGGTCCCACCCGCCCGAGCTCCACGAGCCGCCAAGAAGCCGACCACGCGCCGAGAGGCGCGCCCCGTCGTACGTTCCCCTACCCGCTCCCCCGCCGCCGCTGAGCGTCCCGCGCGCAAACCACGGCGAAGGGCTCAGACGGCGACGGAGCCTGAGCCGGTTCTTCGAGCGCATCGTCTTCCGGAAAAGGCCTT
>DAOUZG010000293.1 GCA_030665705.1 Deltaproteobacteria bacterium
GGAACGAAGCGCGCCCCGTTCGGCGCCACCGACTGCAGCACCGAGGCGGCGCGTGCAATCGTCTCCCGCGCCTCGCGTGGGAGCTCGATGGCCAGAAAGGCGCGAAACGATTCGCTCAAGCCGGTCGCCTCCCGGCAGGGGTTGCTCTCGGGAAGGTCTCTCCGGGGATCTCGATCCCGAGGACCCTCCTCCGGATCCACTCCAACGCTACGTGGACCGCGAGCTCGCGGTTTCGGGTCCGGTCCCGCATGAGCTGGTAGCGGTGGACGACCGTCCCCTCCGCATCCGAGAGCCCGATCACGACGGTCCCGACCGGCTTCTCTTCGCTCCCGCCGCCGGGGCCGGCGACTCCGGTCGTCGCAAGGCCGAGATTCGCCCCGCTCCTGTCGCGGACGCCCTTCGCCATGGCCGCCGCAACCTCTTCCGACACGGCCCCGTGTCGCTCGATGAGCTCCGGCGGCACGCCCAGGTCCCGCACCTTGCTGGCGTTCGAGTAGGTGACGACTCCCTCGAGGAGATAGCCGGAGCTCCCGGGGATGTCGGTGAGCGCCCCGGTCAGCAGTCCACCGGTACACGACTCCGCGACGGCCACCGTCTTGCCCTTTTCGAGGAGGAGCTCGGCAACGATCTCCGCCAGGGTGCGCTCCCCCTCGCCCAGAACGGTCGGCCCCAGACGCCGACGGATCTCCTCGACGACCGCCACGAGCTTGGCCGTGGCCACCTCCTCGCTCGGAGCCCGAGCCACGACGCGCACCAGGTTGTCGGGAAACTGCGTTCGGAAGCCCAGCGTCACGTCCGGATCGTCGCGCGCGAGATCGCTCAGCTCGCGATCCAGGGTCGACTCCCCCATTCCGAAGGTGCGCAGAATCGTCGAGCGGACGAGGCGGTCCCCGCTGAGCCGCGCGGCGATCCGCGGGAGCACCTGCTCATCCACCATCCGGTAGAGCTCCCGTGGCACGCCCGGCATGAAAAAGAGCAACGCCCCCTCCGCCTCGAGCATGAACCCGGGCGCGGTGCCGATCGGGTTCGGGAGAATCTCGGCGCCCTCCGGGAAGTCGGCCTGCTTGGCGTTGTTCTCGGTCATCTCGCGGCCGACCGACCGGAAAAAGCCCTGGATCCCCTCGAGAACCTCGACGTCCCGCACGAGCTTGCGGCCGAGCGCCCGCGCGGCCACCTCCGTGGTGATGTCGTCCCGAGTGGGGCCGAGGCCGCCTGAGACGAGCACGACCCGGGCACGCCCTACGGCTTCGCGCATCACCTCCTCGATGGCGCCTGCGTCGTCGGGCACCGTCACGTGCCGCCCCGTCTCCAGGTCGAGCCGCAGGAGCCGCTCCGAAAGAAACGCCTTGTTCGAATCGACGATCTCGCCCCGGAGCAGCTCGTCCCCGACGGTGAGGACCCAGACATCGTCACGCGGGCTCACAGAAGACCTTCGGGGAACACGACCCGCCAGAGGATCTGCCCGACCAGGTTCGCGTAGATCCCCGCCGCGAGATCGTCGGCTACCACTCCGAGCCCGCCCCCCAGACCCTCGAGCGCCCGGACCGGGGGGGGCTTGACGATGTCGAACAGCCGGAACAGGAAGAATGCCGACAGGGCCACGTCCATCCGCACCGGCAGCGCCACAAGCGACACGAGCATGCCGGCGACCTCGTCCACCGTGATCCGGCGGTCGTCCTTGTGCGCGAATATCCGCTCGGCCCGGTCGGCGGCCCAGATGCCGGCGAGCGCCGTTGCCGCTACGGCCACGACGTACCCCGGTGTTGGGAGGCGAGCCAGGAGCGCGTAGAGGAGGAGCCCAGCCGCGGAGCCAGCGGTTCCGGGAACGATGGGAGAGTAGCCGGAGCCGGCCCCCGTCGCGACGAAGAGAACGATTTTTCTCATTGAATATCGGGTAGTTTCGCCCCCCGCACGATCGTAGGTCCCCGCTCCGGTGGATGTCAAGGAAGCGAAAAAATAGCGAAGAAACAAGGAAGCGCCATCGAGAGGCGGCCCCTCGCCGGGCAGGCTCCCGGGAGGTGAACCCTACTCGGAGGGAGTAGGAAGGGTGGAGTCGGCCACGGCCACGGCGAGCGTTGCCAGCGCCGTCACCGCGGCGGCTCGGACCCGGGCTTCCTTGTGGGTCGCGAGGGGAACGACCGCATCCGGCTCGGCGCCGAGGGTCTTTTCCAGCGCCCGGAGCGTCGCAACCAGCAGGTCCACACTCGGGTCGTCGAGGAGCGCAACCAGGAACGGAGCCACCTTCGCATCTCGGGTGTGGCCCAGAGCCTCGACGGCCGTGGTCCGCACGACGTAGGCCGGGTCGTCGAGCCGCTCGAGGAGAGGCTCGAGAAAGCGAGGGTCGGGATGATCGGCCAGTACACGCGCCGCGGCTGCCCGAACCTCGACTACCGGATCCGCGAGCGCCTTCCGGAGGCCTTCCCGAGCCCTCGGGTCCTTGAGCAGGCCGAGGCCGTAGACCGCCCGGACTCGCCGCGTCGGGTCCTGTGACTCGAGACGCCCTAGGAGTACCTCGGTGTCGCGCGGCTCGGCGAGGCGCTCGAGCGCCTCGGAAGCAGCCTTCCGCACCTCCGGATCATCGTCCTGGAGAGCGGTGCCCAGGATCTCCTGTAGACCACTGACGTCCATCCGGCTCCCGTATCGGCCGTCCGGGCCGGAAGCCTGACCCGGTGCTACCGTTTTTTCATGCGAAT
>DAOUZG010000099.1 GCA_030665705.1 Deltaproteobacteria bacterium
CCGTCTCAACCCGACCAGCGAGTGGAACGCCGAATTCGAATAGACGTGTCGCCCCTTCCCATCGACGACGGCAACCGGCTCGTCGAGTGAGTCGAGAATGCCCCGAAGGGGGAGCGGGGCGGAATCCGCGGCCGGCCCAGCCCGGCGGACCGGGCTCTCAGTGCGCTTGGCCATCTCCTGTGCCTCTCGCTCGCGGGGACCGTTCGGGTCCACGCACGACGGCACGCTGCCGCCCGATTCGGCTGACCCCCACTGCACGCGCCACCCCCTGGAACTGCCCCTCCCCGGCCGGTTCGGCTCGGGAGGCTCTCGTGGCGCCGCCACCCGGTCAGCCAAGCGCGCCTGGGTTGATCCTCCTCCTCCCAGCTGGTAGGCGCCCGCGCCTGCTGGAACCCTGTCAGGGCGCCATTGGGGCGCCATTGGGGCGCCATCGGGGCGCGTGCAGCCTTGGTCTATTCTTTCAGAGCCACAGGACGCCGTCCAGAAAAAAGGGGTGCAAGAGCCAGGGCCAGCTTCGAGATCCCCCCACGTGACAGAAGACCTCATCGGACTGGACCCTCCCCCGCCCGGGGGTGCTGGCGGCGGCCCCACGATGGCTTTCAGATTGCGCACGACTCGGTGTACGTTGCGCCTGCGTGGGGCACGGCAGGAGAAGGAGAGGCAAGCCATGACGAAGTCGAGGGGGTTCGGTCCAGCTCTGGTCGCAACGGCGATCCTGGTGCTCGCAGGAGCGTGCGGAGAGTCGCCCGTCGGCGACGGCGACCCGGAACTCGTCAGCCAGCAGGCGCCGGGCGAGGCGCAGCCGAGCGAAGCCGGCGCGTTGCAGCCGCCGGAGCCCGAGGCCGCACAGACTCCCCCGCCGGTAGCCCCGGAAGGAGCGGCGGCGATCGAAGGAGTGCGCTCGCGTTCGAGGCAGCTGCTCGGGGCGCTGCCCCCCGAAGCCCCGAAAGCGGGCACTCCGATTCGGGAAGAGCAGATCCGGCTCGGGCGGATGCTCTACTACGACGCGAGGCTTTCGAAAAACCACGACGTCTCCTGCAACACCTGTCACCTCCTCGACCGGTTCGGGGTCGATCACCTTCCCACCTCGGTCGGCCATCGCGACCAGCGCGGTGACCGAAATGCACCGACCGTCTACAACGCGGCCCTTCACGTGGCGCAGTTCTGGGACGGTCGCGCGGCGGACGTCGAGGAGCAGGCCAAGGGGCCAGTCCTCAACCCTGTGGAGATGGCCCTGCCCAGCGAGGAGGCCGCCGTGAACGTGCTTCGTTCCATTCCGGGGTACGCACCGCTGTTCCGTGCCGCGTTCCCGAACGAGGAGGAGCCGATCACCTACGACAGCATGGCGCGCGCGATCGGCGCGTTCGAGCGCCGGCTGATGACCCCCGCCCCGTTCGACGCTTTTCTCGAGGGCCAGTCGGATGCGCTCAGCGCCGAGGCGCTCATCGGCCTCGAGACCTTCCTCAGCGCCGGCTGCCTGACGTGCCACATGGGCCCCCTCGTCGGCGGCTCGATGTTCCAGAAGCTCGGGCTCGTGGAGGACTACCCAACCGAGGATCCGGGCCGGTTCGCCGTGACGAACAACGAAGCCGACCGTAAGGTCTTCAAGGTCCCGTCCCTCCGGAACGCGACCGAGACAGCCCCGTACTTCCACGACGGAAGCATCGAGACGTTGGAGGAGACGATCCGTCTCATGGGCCGCTACCAGCTCGCGCGGACGCTCAGCGACGACGAGATCGCCGCGATTGTCACCTTTCTCCGAAGCCTGGTCGGAACGATCGATCCGGACTACATCCGTCGGCCCGAACTGCCGCCCAGCGGTCCGGATACTCCCGCGCCCGACCCGACGTAACGAGCTCTAACCTGCAACCCGACGCGAGGAGGTAGGCCTCATGACTCTGACCGCTCGTGAGCTGATGGAGACCCATGTAATCAGCGTGAGTCCTGAGACGTCCCTGCTCGAGGAGTCGAAGATCCCGTGACCCAGTACCACTGGGGGCGGGCGCACGACGGACCGTCGGGACGGGCGACCCGGCTCGCCGGCGTCCTCCGATCAGCGACAGGCCGCGCGTTCGTAGATCCCGAGGCGGCTCTCGCGGGCGGCAAAGCCTAAATCCTCGCTCGGCAGAGACTCGTGGCTGCCGATCACCAGCACGCCGCCGGGCATCAGTCGATCACGGAGGCGAGAGAGAACCTGTCGCTGAAGCGTCTCGTCGAAGTAGGTCAACACGAGATTCCGGCAGAGGATCAGATCGAAGCGCTCGGCCGGAGAGGCGACTCGGATGTTCTGCAGGCGGAACGCGACGGAGCTGCGCAGCTCGGGCCGGAGGCCGAACAGTGCACCTTGCCTCGAGAACCCCCGATCGACCCACTCCGGCGGAAGCTCCTTCAGGCTGCTGGCCGCGTAGCAGGCCCGCTCGGCTCGCCGCAGCAAGTTCGCGTCTGCGTCGGTGGCGACTACTCCCAGGCCGATGTCCGGGAACCACCTCTGCAGGCGAAAGGCCCACATCAGGCGGAGCGTGTAAGGCTCTTCGCCCGAAGCACAGCCGGCGCTCCAGCAGCGAAGCTCGCGCCTGTCGCGTCTCAGAAGAGCTCTGCTCAGAGAGGGAATCACCGTCTCGGCGAGACGATCGAAGACCCCGCGGTCGCGGTAGAACCGTGAGATGGGGATCCGACAGAAATGATCGAGCCGGGACCACTCATCCGGGTGAGTCTCCAGGTACGTGCGGTAGGCGCGCATCTCCACGAGCCCGAGATCGTGCATTCGCCGTCGGATCCGACGGCAGACCTGCCGACGAACCTTGCGAAAGCCCGCCCAGCGCAGCTGTAGCCGGGGGAGCGCCCATCGCAGGAGATCGATGCAATCCCGATCGCTCACTCCCACCTTCGCTTCTCTTTCAACCGGGACGGAGTCCGAGGAGATCCCGATCGATACCGCGCTCGCGGAGATGGCGGCAAGCCACGTTCGGCGTCTTGCCGTCACCGACGATGACGGCCGGCTCATCGGGATTCTCGCTCTCGACGACGTCCTCGAGCTTCTCGTGGAAGAGGCAGACTCGATCCGGCGCCTGCTCGGAAGGCATCATTCCGTCCCTCAGAGCGTAGATCCCCCCAGCCCACCGGTCGATCCAAAGAGGAAGACACGCAACAAGACGCTGTGATAAAAGAGGAGACGGGGGTGTGATCCATGGCTGGATTGATCGAGGTTCCCGTCACACCGCGCACGCTGGGGGGGCTCGACCGGGCCGCCGACCCTAACAAGGGGACCCGCCTCCGGGAGATCACGGAGCAGCTACGCACGCGGCTGGCCGGACGGGTCGTCTGGAACGTGAGCTCCGCCCCCTCGGGAGGGAGCGTCGCGGAGCTGCTTCACTCCCTTGTCGCATACGCGCGGGGCGCCGGGATCGACGCCCGTTGGGTGGCGATCCGGGGCTCGCGTGAGTTCTTCCTCGTGGCCAAGGGGCTGCGTCGGGCCCTGCACGGAGCAGCCGACGGCCCCCTGGCTCTAGGCCCGCGCGGACGTGCCCTCTACGAGGAGGTGCTCCACGAAAACGCACTGGAGCTCAGCGGGCTCGTGGGTTCCGACGACGTGGTGGTGCTGCACGATTCCCAGACGGCCGGCCTGATTCCGCACCTCGTGGGTGCGGGTGCACGCGTGATCTGGCGGTGTCACATCGGTTCCGACGAGCCGAACCCGCATTCGGAGCAGGGGTGGGAGTTCCTGGCCCCGTATCTGGATCCCGCCCATGCCTACGTCTTCACGCGCAAGGCGTTCGTGCCCCAGGTGTGCGACCCCGCCCGAACCGAGGTGATCCCTGCGACGATCGACCCGCGCTCCCCCAAGAACCAGGAGCTCGCCCCCGAAACCGTGCGGGCAATCCTGGTCCACGCAGGGATCCTCGAGGGCCCTCCCGGGGACGGAGTGCCGGAGTTCGTCCGAGAAGACGGCACTCCGGGCCGGGTCGACCGGTGTGCAGACGTGATTCGGCTCGGCCCGGCACCGGCTTGGGACACGCCCGTGGTCGTGCAGATTGCCCGGTGGGACCCGCTCAAGGATCCGGTCGGCGTGCTGAACGGCTTCTGTGCGGTGCTGGAAGCCTTCGCTCCGCGTCCTGTGGACCTCGTTCTGGCCGGACCCAACGTGCGGGCCGTCGCCGACGACCCGGAAGAGGCAACCGTCTTCAACGCGGTCCTCGACGCCTGGCGCCACCTTCCGCACGCGGCCCGGCGTCACATCCACCTCGTCCACCTCCCGATGACGGATGTCGAGGAGAACGCGGCGATGGTCAACGCACTCCAGCGCCACGCGGCAGTGGTCGTCCAGAAGAGCGTGTGCGAGGGGGTCGGATTGGCGGTCTCCGAGGCGATGTGGAAGGGGCGACCCGTCGTCGGGAGTGCGGTCGGAGCGATTTCGGAACAGATCGCTCACGGGGAGACCGGGCTCCTCGTCGAGGATCCTGGGGATCTCGAGGGCTTTGCGCAGGCGGTAGGACGCGTGTTGGAAGATGCGACACTCGCCTCCGCACTCGGAAGGGGAGCGCGAGAGCACGTCCGGAAGCACCTGTCCGAGGCCCGATCGCTTGAGCGCTGGCACGCGGTGCTGCGTCGGGTCGACGAGGGGAAGAGCCAGCAAGCCTGATGGTAGGCGGGGTCGGGCCGGCTCAACGACGGATCACCGCGCTACGCCAGGCGGCTCCAGGGGGACGGACCCGACGGGCACCCCGAAGACCAGAGGGAGCAGGGCGTAGGTCGTCGCGGTGACCAGCCCGATGAACAGGATCTCGAGCAATACGCCTGCTCGTAGCATCTGGGGAATCGTCAGCCGGTTGCTGCCGTAGACGATGGCGTTGGGTGGAGTAGCGACGGGCAGCATGAAGGCACAGCTCGCCGCCATCGCCGCGGGCACAACCAGCAGCATCGGATGACGACCGATCCCGTCGGCCACCGAGGCGAGGATGGGAAGGAAAGCCGCGGCGGTGGCGGTATTGCTGGTGAACTCGGTCAGCAGGATGATCAGTACAGCAGCTGCGACGACGATCACGGGGGTGGGCCACGCCGATAGGCCGTGCAGCGCCTGAGCGAGCCAGGCCGCTAAACCGGAGCGCTGGATCGCAGCGGCCAGACTCAGGCCGCCCCCGAACAACAAGAGCACCCCCCAAGGTACGCGCTGGGCCCACTCCCAGTTCAGGAGAAATTTCCCTCGACGCAGGTCGACCGGAACGAGAAACAGAAGGATCGCTGCGGCCACCGCAATCCCGGGATCGGACAGGCCCGGCACCCACTTGCCCAGCAGGGGGCGGAAGATCCAGGCAAAGGCGGTCAGTGCGAAGACACCGGCCACCATCGCTTCCGCACGGCTGATCGGACCCATCTTCCGAAGCTCGCGCGAGATGAGCTCCTGCCCACCGGCGAGGGTGGAGCGGTGCACAGGAAACGCGACTCGGGTCAGTATCCAGATCGAGAGCGGGAGGGAGACCACGACGACAGGCACGCCGACGGCCATCCACCGAACGAAGCTGATCTCGATCCCGTAGGTCTCCAACAGGAACGCCGCCATAAAGGCGTTCGGCGGGGTACCGATGAGCGTGCCCAGCCCTCCGATGCTGCACGCGTAAGCGATTCCGAGCAGGAGCGCTACGGCGAACGGATCCGAGGCCCGCGACTGATTCGGACTCTCTCCGGCCAACTCGATCACGGAGAGTCCGATGGGGAGCATCATCATCGCAGTGGCCGTGTTGCTGACCCACATGCTGAGGAACGCGGCGCTGACCATGAACCCGGCGACGACCGAGGTCGGCCGGGTTCCCGTCCTTCGGATCACGTGGAGTGCAATTCGGCGGTGCAAACCCCAACGCTGCATGGCGAGGGCCATCATGAAGCCACCCATGAACAGGAAGACGAGCGGGTGGGCGTACGGAGGGGCCACGTCCCGAATCGTTCCGGCATCGAGCAGCGGGAACAGGAGCAACGGAAGCAGCGAGGTGGCCGGGATCGGAATGGGCTCGGTGATCCACCAGACCGCCATGAGGATCGCGACGGCCGCGGTCCGCATGCCGGCCGGGGGCAGCCCGTCCGGAGGGGGCGCAAGGAGCACCAAGGCGAACAACAGCGGACCGGCAAGCAGACCGAAGCGCCGACGGAGGCCGTAGCCACTCGATTCCGAAGGGGCGGAAATCCCGGGTTTCCTCTCTACGGTGGTGCGGGCGACTCACCCGAGCCAGCCCGCGCCGCGGAGCCTATCGGGAATTCCCCTCGCTCGCCAAGCGGAGGAATCCTAGTGGTTGGCCCCCTGCCGCACCTGGAAGGCGCTCGCGAGTGTCGTCAGTAACGCCTCGGCCTCGAACGGCTTGGCGAGGTAGCCGAAGGCCCCCGCGCGCTGCGCGTCCTGCTCCGTGGAATCGGTTCCGAAGGCAGTCATCAAGATCACGGGGGTGGAGGGGCGCACCCCGTGGAATTGGTCGAGCAGCTCGAGCCCCACCGTCCCAGGCATCCGAATATCGCTCAACACCGCATCAAAGTCCGAGGTGCGCAGGTGCACGAGAGCCTCGGCCACACTCGAAGCGCCGCAGGCCTGGAGCCCGCGATCCTCCAGAAGCGAGACCAACATTTCCCGCATCGCCAGGTCGTCATCGACGACCAGGACCGAGTGCACGTCCGCCATCACACGGGTCGTTCTCGCAAACCCTGTGCCAACGGCTCAGCGGACGCACAGAGTTCCGCTGGGCCGAGAACTTACGCCCACGACGGCCCGGACACTGAAGTCACGGGGCCGATTGCCCCGATGGGGCATTCGGCCTCTGAGCCGCCCCTCGGGCCGGGGAGCTCGATCCAGAACTCGTCC
>DAOUZG010000036.1 GCA_030665705.1 Deltaproteobacteria bacterium
GGTCTGATGCACGAAAATCAAGCAATCACCAGATCTCCCACGGCGCTGCTCCTGGAGCGCGATCCGCTGGTGCGTGAGCGGGCCTGTCTGATGCTCGAGGCGCAGGGTTTTGCTCCCTGCGCGGTCGGGGCGACGGCCCTGTTCGAGGAGCTCCAGCGTCTACTGCCCGGGAGCCTCCGAATCCTGGGGGTCACGAGCCCCAATCAGCTTCCTTCGGCAGTCGAGGACGAAGGGGAGCAGCCCCTTCTTCTCCTCGTCCCGATCGACGATCGCTCCCTGGTTGCCCATCTCCGGGTCCGGGTTCCCCATGCGAGGCTCGTGGATCGAGAGCTGCGGGAGCCCGATTCGATCCGCCGTGCCGTGACGCCGCCGCCCGAGCTACCGCCCGAGGGGCAGGATCCCGCGGACGCGATCCGGCGTGCGTTTTCTCCGTTCGGCCTCAGCGAGCGTCAGCTCCAGGTCGTCGAACTCGCCCTGCTGGGCCAGAGCAGTCGCGAGATCGCAAGAAGGATCTACGTAAGCGAGCTGACGGTGCGCAACCACCTTCACGCCATCTACGGGCGGGTCGGCGTGAGTGGTCGCCGGGAGCTCCTGGGGCGCTTCGTGCGGGGCCTTCTCGAGAGGGAAGCATGACAGGCGGGCCCAAGGCTGGCCCAGAACGACTAAGGGCGTCCGACCTCCCTAGTCGGACGCCCTGGACCGACGCGCCGCCTCACCCGATCCTCCCCGACCCCTCAGGGCCGAGGAGCGCCACTGGCCGCACGACGAATCTTGATTTGGGTCGGAGCGGAGTTTCCTCGACTGATT
Organism: Deltaproteobacteria bacterium; assembly: GCA_030665705.1. Classification (GTDB taxonomy): domain Bacteria; phylum Myxococcota_A; class UBA9160; order SZUA-336; family SZUA-336; genus DAOUZG01. The sequence continues at coordinate 808 of DAOUZG010000036.1, forward strand.
CCCGACGAGTCACTCGCCGGATTTCCACTCCCCTCCGGGACGAGACACCCCCGCAAGGCGATCGGGCGGTTCGGCGTGCGGTGGGTGCAGCCTGAGAGCGCTGACTTCTCCTCTCGTCTGTTCCGACCCCGTCGGCGACCGGGGCGGGTAGTGGCGATGGAACGCCCCGGAAGCCTGACGTAATAAGACCCCAATCGGCGCATCAAGTCAAGCTCTTTGTCGACTCACGGCGCCTTGCCGGGTCCCTTCGCCGCCGAGCCCCATCTGCGAGGCGCTACGGGCCCGCCTCGGGCCGCCGATCGACCCGCCCAGCAGCCGGCATCGCCCGGCCCAACCGCCCTCCGCTGCAGGTGTTGCGCGTGGTATGAGAAGGGATCGGACCCTCGGATCGGGAGGCGGGCGCCGGGGTGCGAGCCTGCCCGAGACGCGCTCGGCCTGGGCAAGGAGCAAGAAAGGGACGAGATGAACCTGCAAGGGGAGCCGCTACGAGTGGGCCATCACGTGCATGCCGCGGAGCGTGAGCTCAGGCCAGAGACGGTGGCCTTTTACCGGGAGACCTTCCGGGACGAGCATCCCTGCTACCGGGAGAGCTCACCGTCGGGAGGCCCGATCGTCCCACCGCTTCTGTTCCACAGTGAGGTGTACCTCCACCCCGAGCGATGGTACCTGAAAAACATCGTCGGAAACCTGCATACGCGGCAGGAGTGGATGCTCTTCCGGCCGCTACAAACCGGGAGGCGGATCCACACGCGCTCCACCGTCGTCGAGCGATACCGGAAGCGAAACCGCGATTGCGTCGTGAACGAGGTCGACTACACCGATGCGGAGGGACGGCTACTGGTCCGGGGACGAACGCACCAGTCGTTCTTGGCGGAGGAGCCTCCGGCGGAGGGCGGCTTCGTCGTCGATAAGGCTGCAGCGCGAGCGAAGAAGGGACGGCCGGTGGGAGAGGGTCCCGGCGAGGAGATCGAGCCCGTGGAACTTCTCGTCGATGAGTCGACCTGCTGGCGATTCAGCGGACCCCACCGTAGCTACCACACGGACCGGGACGAGGCGCGCAAGTTCGGGTTCCCGGAGATCGTCGTCCAGGGAATGCTGTCGACCTGCCTGATCTCGCAGACCCTGGCGAACGCCTTCGGAGAGGGCTGGTTCGCGGGCGGCCGCATGGACGTGAAGCTGATCAACGTGGCCTGGGCCGGAGAGAGTCTGCTCGCCCGGGGCAAGGTTCGGGAGGAGTTCTCCGAGGGGTCCGCCCGGAGGCGGGTCCTCGAGGTATGGGTCGAGAAGGCCGACGCGGAACGGACCCCGGTGACGGTCGGCACGGCCAGCGCTCTCGTCTAGGTCTGCGACTCCTCGCTAGCCTCGCTAGCGGGCTCGTCCGTCCCGTCCTCCTCCTCGAACGGCTCCCCGGCGAGGAACCGGTCGAACGCGGCGGCCATCTTTCCACCGCTGGGGTAGCGCTTTTCGGGAAGTTTCTGGCACGCGCGCCCGATGATCCGAACCAGTGCCTCCGGGATTTCCGGGTTGTAGTCGCGTGGATCGGGGAGCGGGTCGTTGAGCTGCTGGTCGACGATGTTGTCCCCGGTGAAGGGGCGCCTCCCCGTGAGCATCTCGAAGGTCGAGATGCCCAGGGCGTAGAGATCGGTTCGACCGTCGATTCCTCGCCCGAGAATCTGCTCCGGGGGCATGTACTGGGGAGTCCCTCTTCCCTGCGTCTGTCCGTCGGTGTCTCCCTCGAGCATCTTGCTGATTCCGAAGTCCATCAGCTTCACCTGCCCCGTTTCGGAGAGCAGGATGTTCCCGGGCTTGACGTCGCGATGGATCACGTTTTGCTCGTGTGCGTAGTCGAGCGCCGCGGCGATATCGCGCGCGATCTCGGCGGCGCGCTTGGGGGGCAGCGGCTTTCGGGTCCTCGTGTCAGGGCGGCGCATCAGGTCGCGGATCGTACGCCCCGGAACGTACTCCATCACGATGCAGGGTCGTCCTCCGATGGCCCCCACGTCGTAGACATGGACCAGGTTGGGGTGGTTCATCGCGGCCGCAGCTCGCGCCTCCGCGCGGAAAAGCTCGAGCGCTGCAGGCTTGTTCGAGAATTCCTCCGGGAGGAACTTGATGGCGACGGGGCGACCCAGGTCCTGGTCGATGGCGAGGTAGACCACGCCCATCCCCCCTCGGCCGATCTCCCCCTGGAACTCGTAACGCTCGTCGCGAAGGGGGTAGGAGCGGGCTAGATCGCCACCCGCTTTCCGCGTAATCTCGTCGAGCCTCTCCTGTGCCTCCTTGCACTCGGGATGGTCTTCGAGCACGTCCTGAAGCAACTCTGCGGCCTGCGCCACGTCGCCTGCCCGCTCGTGCGCTTCAGCCAGCAGACAGACGACCTCGGTGTTCCCGGTCTGGTCACGGCGTGCGGCGGCGGCAGCCGTCAGGTTCTCGAGGGCCCGCTGAAAGAGACCCTTCTCGAGGAAGATTCGGCCGAGCAGGAGCTGCGCCTCAGAAGTCAGCGGGGAGTCGGTCGGGATCTGCTGCAACGTCTCGATTGCGCGCTCGTAAGCACCGACCCGATAGAACTCCCGCGCCGCGTCGAGGAGGCTCCCGAGGCGCACGGCCACCTGGGCCGCACGCGTGGAGTCGCCGGCTCGCTCGAAGTTCGCGCGAGCCTCATGGAGCGCCCCGGCGTTCTCGTAGGCCGAGCCCGCCCGCTCCCAGTGACCCGCCCGCTCGAAAGCCTGTCCCGCCAGCGAGAACGCCCGCGACTCCTCGAGGAGCTCTGCCGCGCGAGTCCACTCGCCGGCTCCCGCGTAGCACTCCGCCGCGCGGCGAAGCTCCCCCGCCCGCTCGAAGAGCTCGCCGGCGCGTCGCAGCGCCGCAGCGGAGCGTCCGCGGGCGTGGAGGAGGGCGGTAGCCGCTTCGGCAAACAGCCCCACTCGCTCGAAGAGCCTTGAAGCGTTTTCCGAGTCGCCCAGCGAGCGCATCAGGTTGGCGGCCCGCGCGAACTCGCCGGCCCGCTCGTAGAGCTCAGCCGCCTCGCGCTCCTGGCCGAGCTGGATGAGGCAGTCCGCGGCGTCTCGCCAGGCGGATGCAGCCTGGAAATGGTGAGCCGCTTCCGCCCAACGGCCGACTTCCGCGTAGAGCTGCGCCGCCCGACGAGGCTGCTTCAGCCCCAGGTAGCACTCCGCCGCCTTCTGGGCGTTGCCGCTCTGCAGAAAGAGGCCGAGGGCCCGGTCGTACTGTCCGTGCGTCATCCGGAGCGCCCCGGCACCGCCGTAGTCGTTACGGTCGAGGAGTCGCTCCACCTGGCGTTCGAGCCGCGCTTCTTCGGTCAGGGCCTGTCGACGGACACGAGCAACTGCGGCAAGGCCCGCTACGGATCCCGCGAGCCCGAGCAGCGCCACGAGCGCAAGGGGGCCCTCGCCGGCGGCCTCCGAAAGCACAGCGAGCCCCTCGAGGATCCTCTTCAACAAGGATGCCCCCTACCTGCCACGCCCGGTCATACCGGTCCCTTCCGTCGGCGGGCAGAGTCGTTTTTCTCAGGGCCGTGGCCCGCCGCGTCGAATCGGCCCCGGGGGCGTCTTCGGCCGGTTTCGAGTGCCTGTTTAGTCGACCGAAGCGGCAACGCGTGCAGGGATGGGCGGTTCGGGCCTACCTTCCACTGCGTGGACACGGTTCATGCCCAGGTCTCGGCATTTCTCCACTCCTGTGGGATCGGGCGCGAGGTCCCGATGCTTGTGGCTGCCTCGGGAGGCCCCGATTCGACGGGGCTCCTGCGCGTTCTAGCCGCACTGGGTCAGCGCATGGGTGCCGCGCACGTCCACCACGGACTTCGAGGTGCCGAGGCCGACCGGGACCTCCAGTTCGTGAAGGCGACGACGCGCGGTCTCGGAGTTCCCTTCTTCTCGGAGTTCGTGGAGGTGCTCCGTCGCGATGGCCGCTCCCCGGAGGCCCGAGCCCGCGAGCTGCGCTACGCCGCGCTCGAGCGGATCCGCTCCCGACGGGGCTACCACGTCGTAGCCACGGGCCACACGCTGGACGACCAGGCGGAGACGGTTCTTCTGCGCGCCATTCGCGGTGCCGGTCTGCCCGGACTCGCCGGAATCGCACCGGTTCAAGCGGGATGGAGGGTCATCCGTCCGGTCCTGAAGGTGCGGCGCTCGGAGATCCGCGCGTACCTCGAGGCACGCGGCCTCCCGTGGCAGGAGGACTCGACGAATACGGACGTCCGTATTCCGCGCAACCGAATCCGGCACGAGGTCCTGGGTAGCCTCGAGGCGGCCCACCCGGGCGCGGTTCAAGCCCTGGCGCGCCTGGCCGGTGACGCCGCCGATCTGGGGCTCTGGCTCGGGGCCGAAGCCGAGAAGGCGCTTGCGGGAATGCGCCGAACGACGGAGGGGAGCCTCGTCGTCGAACGCCATCCCCTTCTCGTGCTGCCGGGACCGGTTCGGCTCCAGGCGCTCGCAACCCTGCTGGGCCGGGCGGGGCTCGGAGATCACGTGACCCGAGACCACTTGAGACGCGTGGAAGGCTTGATCCTGCGCCCGAGAACGCGCGGACGCGTTTCTCTCCCGCGTGGCCAGCTTCTGGTGCGCGAGGGGGAGGAGCTCTGGCTCGGAGCTGCGCGGGTAAACGGAATCTCATCGATGCGGCTGGTTCCGCTCGCGCCTCCACAGTCGGTGGAGTTGCCCGAACGTGGTGTGCGCTTCGAATGGCATCGACTCGAGCCTTCGGAACCTCACGTCAGCGGGTCGGATGTGCTGCGTTTGCCGGAGAAGATTGGAGACGGGCTGTACGTTCGCTCGTCCGTACCCGGTGACCAAATGCGGCTCGTCGGGGAGTCGAAGGCGCGGCCGCTCACGGAGCTATTCCGGCAGGCTCGGTGGCCCTGGTGGGAGCGCCGTTCCGCACTTGTCGTCATCTGGCGCGAACAGGTCGTCTGGGTTGTGGGCCTTGCGGGTGCCGATCTCCCCGCCGCACCCTCCTCTCCGGCGTGGGAGCTTCGCGCGGTGTGGCTTTCGGGTGCGGGGGGGACTTGTTAGAATCTCAAAGACTCGCGGGGGTTTAGCGCGCTCTCGCCGGGTCGGTGTGAAGCGGGGATTCCGGGTCCTAAGGCGAGGCCCGGCAACGGGGGCCGCGCGCAGCTGCACAGGAGATGCGTTGAATCCCTTCTATAAGAACATGATGACGGTGGCGATGGTCCTGCTGCTGTTCCTGGCCGTCGTCACGTTCTGGCAGTCGAGCCCCGAGTCCGAGGACGAGCTCACCTATTCCCAGTTCCTGGCGCACGTCGATCAGGGAGACGTGGCCGAGGTGCGTATCGAGGACGAGAAGATCGAGGGACGGTTTCACTCGGGTCAGACGTTCCGCAGCTACGGCCCGACGGATTCGGAGTACCTCCTCGATCGACTCCGTGAGAAGGACGTCCGTGTCGCCTACCAGCCTCGCGACGACTCCTCGCTGTGGCGCGGGGTCCTCATTACCTGGCTCCCGATGTTGCTGTTCATCGGACTGTGGTTCTTGCTGTTTCGTCAGCTCCAGTCGGGCGGTGGCAAGGCGATGAGCTTCGGGAAGTCCCGCGCGCGGCTTCTGAACGAGAGCCAGCAGCAGATCACCTTCCGCGACGTTGCAGGGATCGAAGAGGCAAAGCAGGAGGTGGAGGAGATCGTCGCCTTCCTGCGAGACCCGAAGAAGTTCACCCGGCTCGGGGGACGGATCCCGAAGGGCGTGCTGTTGGTCGGCGCACCAGGCACCGGCAAGACGCTGCTCGCGCGAGCGATCGCCGGGGAGGCCAGCGTTCCGTTCTTCTCGATCTCGGGCTCCGATTTCGTCGAGATGTTCGTGGGCGTCGGGGCGAGCCGCGTTCGCGACCTCTTCATGCAGGGGAAGAAGAACGCGCCCTGCATTATCTTCATCGACGAGATCGACGCGGTCGGCCGCCATCGGGGCGCCGGCCTCGGGGGTGGGCACGACGAGCGGGAGCAGACCCTCAATCAGCTCCTGGTCGAAATGGACGGCTTCGAATCCAATGAGGGCGTCATCCTCATTGCGGCCACCAACCGACCCGACGTGCTCGATCCCGCGATGCTCCGGCCGGGCCGCTTCGACCGTCACGTCGTGGTGCCTCGGCCCGACGTGCGCGGGCGCGAAGAGATTCTCCGGGTTCACACGAGGCGCATCGTCGTGGACGGGGACGTCGAGCTCGGTGTCATTTCTCGGGGCACGCCCGGCTTCTCGGGCGCCGACCTCGAGAACCTCGTCAACGAGGCCGCGCTCATCGCCGCGCGGCGGGAGGCGGAGGCGGTCACCATGATCGACCTCGAGGTTGCCAAGGACAAGGTCCTCCTCGGGGTCGAGCGGCGTAGCCTGATCATGAGCGAGGAGGAGCGACGGGTGACCGCCTACCACGAGGCCGGGCATGCCCTCGTGGCCCTTCTCGATAAGCACAGCGATCCCGTCCACAAGGTCACCATCATCCCGCGCGGGATGGCGCTTGGGATGACCCAGACGCTCCCGACCGAGGACCGGCATACGATGACGCGTCAGCAACTACTCGCGCGCATCGCGCACGCGATGGGCGGGCGTGCGGCTGAGGAGGTCGTCTTCGACCAGTTCACGACCGGGGCCGCCGACGACCTGCAGAAGGCGACCCAGCTCGCGCGTCAGATGGTCTGCCGGTTCGGGATGAGCGACCGACTTGGACCGATCGCGTTCGTGAACGAGAACGAGCAGGTTTTCCTCGGGAGGGATCTCTTTCATCAGCGCGAGTACAGCGAGCAGAAGGCGCGAGAGATCGACGAGGAGATCGCGCAGATGCTGTTGAGCTGCTACGGGCGCGCAAAGGGATACATGGTCGAGCGCCGAGAGGTGTTGGACCGCGTGGCGGAGGCGCTTCTCGAGCGTGAGACCCTGGAGAATTCGGAGTTGAAGATTCTTCTCGAGGGCGGGGTCCTCCCCCCCCTCCCCGAGCCCCCCCTGCCCCCCCCCTCGAAGCCGCAGCGTCCGAAGGACCCAGAGCGGATCCGGGGGTCCTTCGGAGAGAAGAAAGTCCCGGATCCTGAACCGATGCCGGGGTAGGGCGTGATCGAGTGGCTCTTCGCTTGGGTCGTCGAGATCTGGGCCACCCTCTCGGACAACTACCACTGGTTCTGGGACACCTTGGACATCCTGCTCGTCGCGTGCGGGATCTACTGGTTGCTTCTCCTGATCCGCGGCACGCGCGCGGCTCAGATGTCGCTGGGCCTGCTACTTCTGGTCATGGTCTGGATCCTGAGCGACCAGCTCCAGCTCGCCACGCTCGGTTTTCTCCTCGACAACTTCCTCTCCTGGGGCGTGCTCATCGTCATCGTGATCTTCCAGGCCGACATCCGCCGCGGCCTGACGCGCGTGGGGCGGGGCCTGTTCCGGGGGCCCTCGCGGCAAAAGACCCAGATGGCTGAGGAGGTGGTGCGCGCCTGTCAGTCGCTCGCGCAGCGTCGCGTCGGTGCGTTGGTCGTCCTGGAACGCGAGACGAGCCTGGAGGACCACCTCGAGCTCGGGACCCGGCTCGACGCCGAGCTCTCGCGCGAGCTGCTCGTCTCGATCTTCCTTCCGTACTCGCCCCTGCACGACGGGGCGGTCGTGATTCGGGAGAGTCGGGTCGCTGCAGCTGGCTGCATCCTTCCCCTCGCCCTGCGCCCGAACATTCCCAGCGTCCTCGGAACGCGTCACCGCGCAGCCGTCGGAATCGCCGACGAAACCGACGCCGTCGCCGTGGTGGTCTCGGAGGAGACCGGGAAGATCTCGCTCGTTGCGAGCGGCGAAGTCCTGGAGAACCTGGACGGGCCCCGCCTCCGGCAGGCGCTGCTGCGACTCACCGGAAACACGGGCCCCCCCAGCCGTGCTCCGGAGGGGCAGATCACGAAGGAAGCCGAAGTCCCCCTCGGGTCGGGTTAGACGATGTGGCTTTTCCGTAACCCGCTCTACAAGCTGCTTGCGCTGCTCGTCGCGGTGCTGCTCTGGGCCTCGGCTCAGGGGATTCGCTCGGTGGAGCAGAGCCTCGACGTGCCGATCGTGCTCGAGGACATCCCTCCCGAGGTCGTGGTGGTGGGCCTCTCGGTCGCCGAGGTCAACCTCCGGATCGTTGGAAGCCGCGCCGCGGTCCGGCGCGCCGAGCGTCAGCTTACGCGGTATCCCCTGTCGCTTCGGGGGCTCAAGCCGGGGGAGGCCCGTCTGGCGGTGGAGTCCGAGCGTCTCTCCCCCCCCCGCGGGGCGCGTGTGACGGCGCGCTCCCCCTCCCTGGTTACCTTACGGCTCGACCATCGGGTGGAGAAACGGGTCCGGGTCCGAGCGGACCTCGTCGGAGAGCCGCCCGCTGGCTACCGGCTGACGGGCGTGGAGGTCGAGCCCAAGGAGGTGGTGTTGGAGGGTGCCCGAACAGCCCTCCGCAAACTCCGCGAGGTCTTGACCGAGCGGATCGAGCTGGGGACCCTTCGAGGCCCCGCTGAGGAGGAGGTGCGGCTAGCCCTGGGCTCTGCCCATATCTGGCGGGCGGACGGTGAGGGGCCCATCCAGGTGCGCATTCGGATAGAACCGCTGGCTCCGCCCGACGGGGACTCCAGCTCCGACACCGCACGGAGCAGAAGGGGGGAGGACCAGGTGTGAGCGGACCGAAGCGGCTCTTCGGAACGGACGGAATCCGGGGGCAGGCGAATAGCTACCCCATGACCGGCGAGGTCATGCTCGAGCTGGGGCGAGCTCTGGCGCTCGTCTTTCGCCTTCGCCCGACGGGGGAGCGCATCCCCCGCGTCCTCATCGGAAAGGACACCCGGCGGTCCGGCTACATGCTGGAGGACGCCCTGGCTTCGGGCCTCTGCTCCATGGGCGTCAACGTCCTGCAGGTGGGCCCCATCCCCACCCCGGGGCTCGCGTTCCTCACCGAGGACATGCGCTGCGACGCGGGGGCCATGATCTCGGCCTCCCACAACCCCTTTCTCGACAATGGGGTGAAGTTCTTCTCGAGAGATGGCTTCAAACTGCCTGATGAGGTTGAGGATCGGATCGAGCAACTCATGTTCTCCGACGAGATCCGACGCAGCCTTCCCAAGGGGAAAGACATCGGAGCTGCCCGGCGAATCGATGATGCCGCGGGACGTTACATCGTCTTTCTTAAGAAGACCTTTCCGAAGGAGCTGAGCCTGGAGGGGCTGCGGATCGCCGTGGACTGCGCCAACGGCGCCGCCTAC
>DAOUZG010000016.1 GCA_030665705.1 Deltaproteobacteria bacterium
ACCGTCTCCCGGGCAAAGTCCCCCTGCTGCAGACGTACGACCTTCCCGCCGCGCAGGTCAATCGCCGGAATGAGTTCCATGGCTAGTGTCCTGTCCCGGGACACTAGGGCATCCGCTCGACCAGCTCCGAGGCGCCGTACGCAGCGAGCTCCTCGGAACTCACCCACCGAAAGCGCCGAGCAACGGCGCGCTGAAACCCGAGCAGGTCGTCCGTCAGCCCCTGCTGGGTCTCGTCGTATGACCCCTTCCAGAGGAGCGTGCCATCGGGCGCCCGAAGATTGAGCTCGAACCAGACGGAGGCGGGCTGGACAGCACCCCGCTTGCCGCCCCTCCGGGGCAGGTACCGCCGGACCTCCATGAAGAGAACCGAGTCGGCACCGAACGCCTGCTGGACAACCCGCCCGACGGCGGCCGGTGTCGCCGAGGCGGGGGATATGCCTGCGCCGCGGAGGGCCGTCCGGACCTCGGCAGGCGAGATGGCCTCGTAGCGTCCCGAGCGGTTCAGCGCCTCCAGAAGCTGTGCCACCACCACCTCGCCGGCGTCGCTGTCGTTCTGCCCGTTGCCCGAGGATGCCACCTGGGCCGAGAGGGCCGTGCGAGGCGGTGCGACGGAGACGAGTTGGACGGAGCGGCCCTCGGCGGCGGGCAACGTCTGCGTGAGCACGGGCGTTGCGCAGGCCACCGCCAGCGCGACGAGACCGACGGCCCAGGGCGGCGTCACGGCGACCACCGGCAAAACCGCTCGAGCAAAGCGAGCCCCGCGCGCTGACTCTTCTCGGGGTGAAACTGCACGGCGACGCAGCCCTCGGAACCGACCGCGGATGGAAAGCCCTCTCCGTAGTCGGTTGTGGCCAGCACGGATTCCTCCGACACGCCCTCGGCCCGGTAGCCATGCACAAAGTAGAAGTAGCCCTCCCGCAGCACCGGGTGGGGTCGGCGGAGGTGCACTCGGTTCCAGCCCATGTGGGGAACGGGCAGCCCCATCCCGTCCGGGAACCGACCCACGCGCCCCTTGAGCAGGCCCATCCCGGGTGTCGGCCCCTCGTCCCCCTCCTCCAGCAACACCTGGAGCCCGATACAGATGCCGAGGTAGGGTCGGCCCGCCCGGACTCGCTCCCGAATCGCCTCCGACAGACCCCGCTCGTTGAGGGCCCTCATGGCGTCGGCGAGATGGGCAACACCCGGGAGCACCACCCGGTCCGCTCGCAGCACCTCTTCCGGCTCAGCGCTGGCTCGGGGCGACGCGCCCGCGTGCTCGAGCCCCCGGAGAACGCTCCGGAGGTTTCCCATCCCATGACGCACGACAACGACCTCGGGAGAGGCGCGCGTCAAAGGGTCCCCTTGGTCGAGAGCGCGCCGCAAATCCGCGGGTCCTGTCGGGTTGCCTGGTCCAGCGCACGACCAAGTGCCTTGAAGATCGCCTCCACGCAGTGGTGAATGTTGCGCCCGTAGACGAGGTCGACGTGCAGGTCGATCCCGCCGTTCGTGCACAGCGCATAGAGGAAGTCCTCCACCAGCGCGGCGTCGAACTGGCCCACCCAGTCTCGCGGGAGCTGGACGCGGTAGACGAAGAAGGGGCGGTTCGAGAGGTCCAGATCGACCGTTGCCAGCGCATCTGCCATCGGCACCCGGGCGGAGCCGAACCGTACGAGCCCGGATCGGTCCCCCACCGCCTCCAGCAGTGCCTGTCCCAGGGAGATCCCGACGTCCTCCAGGGTGTGGTGCTGATCGACCTCCAGGTCCCCCTTGGCGCGAACGCTCAGATCGAAAAGCCCGTGACGCGCAAAGGACCCGAGCAGATGGTCGAAGAAGGGAACCCCGGTGCAGATCTCGGCCTCGCCGGCGCCGTCGAGCCGCAGGTCCACCTGGATGTCCGTCTCCCCGGTCCGTCTAGTGATGCTGGCCGCGCGCTCCATGGCTGACCTCCTCGCCGATAGAGAACCGGATCTACGATTTGCGGTCCAGTCCCGAACTCCCCGCGAGGCGGATCGCCAGCGAGCGAGCGTGGGCAGACAAGCCCTCCAGCTCGGCGAGACGGACGGCGTGCGGAGCGATCCGCTGGTAGGGCTCCCTCTCGAAGCCCAACACGCTCATGCGCTTCACGAAATCCTCCACGCCCAGGGGGGAGAAGAAGCGCGCGGTGCCTCCGGTCGGGAGGACGTGGCTGGGGCCTGCCACGTAGTCTCCGATCGGCACGGGGGCCCAGGGTCCCAGGAAGATCGCCCCGGCGTTCTCGATCCGGGGAACGAGGCGCTCGGGCGCCTCGGTCAGGATCTCCAGGTGCTCGGCGCCGTACCGGTTTGCGAGGTCCACAGCCTCGTCGAGGTCGCGGGTGACGATGGCCAGGCTCCGGCCACGGAGCGCCGCGGCGGCGATCGAACGGCGGGGCGTCGACTCGAGCTGCTCCTTGAGCTCCTCGAGGGCCGCGCCGGCGAGCCTCGCGTCAGGCGTCACGAGAACGACGCTGGCCACCTCCTCGTGCTCGGCTTGAGCCAGGAGATCGGCTGCCACGAGGGCGGGAGGGGCCGTCCCGTCCGCGAGGATGAGCACCTCACTCGGACCGGCATCGGCATCGATGGCCACCTGCCCGAAGACGCACCGCTTCGCCGCCTGAACGTAGACGTTGCCGGGCCCCACAATCTTGTCGACGGCAGGCACCGTCTCGGTTCCGTACGCAAGGGCCGCGACCCCCTGGGCGCCCCCAACGCGAAACACACGGGTCACCCGAGCCAGCCTTGCCGCTTCCAGGATCGCGGGGTGAGGCTTCTGCGCGGGGGTCGCAATCACCAGGTCGCGGACGCCCGCGACGGCGGCCGGAACCGCGGTCATCAGGACGGTCGAGGCCAGGGGAGCCTTGAAGCCCGGGACGTTTATCCCGACGCGGGCAATGGGGCGAACTTCGTTGCCGAGAATCTCCCCGGCCCGCTCGATCCGCCAGGACCCTGGGACGTGGGCGGCGTGGAAGTCTCTCACCCTCTCGGCCGCTACCTGGAGGGCCTCCCGATCTTCCGGGCTGAGCTCCGGGCCGGCCGCCGCTATTTCCGCCTCGGTCACGACCAGCTCGCGGGGCGTTAGGCGGTAGCCGTCGTAGCGCTCGATCGCGTCGAGAACTGCGTCATCCCCTCGTTGACGCACGTCGTCGACAATGGTCGCAGCAACGCGGTCGACCTCCTCCTGTGCCACCAGCCGGCGCTGCTCTACGGCGCGGAAGGCCTCCTCGAACTCCGCGTCACGCGTGCGAACAAGCCTCAACGGGGGCGGCTTCGTCGACACGGCTCAGTCCCTCACGCGGCGAATCCGGCCGCCCAGCGACGAGAGCTTCTGCTCGATCTGGTGGTAGCCACGATCGATATGGTAGACGCGCAGCACGTTCGTCTCGCCCCGGGACGCAAGTCCCGCGAGCACAAGTGAGGCGCTGGCCCGAAGGTCGGTGGCCATCACGGGCGCGCCGGAGAGGAACGGCACCCCCTCGATCACGGCCGTCCGCCCGTCGACGGTGATGCGGGCTCCCATCCGTCGAAGCTCCGGCACGTGCATGAAGCGGTTCTCGAAGACGGTCTCAGTGACCACACTCGGCCCTTCGGCCAGGGCGAGAAGGACCATCATCTGGGCCTGCATATCGGTCGGGAAGCCCGGGTAGGGAGCCGTATTGATCCGGGTGCCCGATGCGCGTGCACCGGCCCGTAGGCGGATCCCACCCTCGGACACCGTCACCTCGGCCCCGGCCTCGCGGATCTTGTCGAGCACCGCATCGAGGTGTCCCGGCTCGGCGCCTCGGACCTCCACGTCGCCGCCGGTCACGGCCGCAGCCACAAGCAGCGTGGCGGCCTCGATCCGGTCGGCCACAACCCGATGACGCACCCCCGAGAGGCGCGAAACCCCTTCCACTTCGAGCCGCGCCGTCCCCGTGCCGCGAATGCAGGCGCCCATCCCAGTGAGGACGGTGCAGAGCTCCGTCACCTCCGGCTCGAGCGCCACGTTCTCCAGGATCGTCGTTCCCTCGGCCAGGCATGCCGCCATCAGCACGTTCTGGGTCCCCGTAACGGTCGGCACATCGAAGACCAGGTGGGTGCCTCGGAGGCGGTCCGCGTGCGCCTCCACGTAGCCTCCGGTCAGCTCGACCTTCGCGCCTAGGGCGCGAAGCCCTTTCAGGTGCTGATCAACAGGCCGCGCCCCGATTCCGCACCCTCCGGGAAGGGAGACCCGCGCGTGGCCACAGCGGGCGATGAGCGGACCCAGCACCATGAACGACGCCCGCATGGTCCGAACGAGCTCGTAAGGGGCCTCGACCGAGCTCGGCTCGGCCGCCTGGACGCGCACGGTGCCGCTCGACTCCCATCCCGCGTCCACCCCGAGCCGCTTCAGAATCCGGATCATCGTCTGCAGATCCCGAACGCCGGGGGTGTTCTCGAGCACCACGTCGCCCTCGGCCAGAAGCGAGGCCGCCATCAGCGCGAGAACGGCGTTCTTCGACCCGCTCGGCGTGACGCTCCCCGCAAGAGGGACCCCACCCCGGATGACAAACCGGTCCATCTAACCCTCCACGAGCCGACCGATGACGACCCGCTCGAGTCCGGCGAGGTCCTTGCGAACCTCCACGGGATGAAAGCCTTCCGCGCGCACGAGCGCCTCCACGGTCCCCGCCTGACCTTCACCCACCTCGAGCACGATCGCGCCGGGCTTACGGAGAAGGCGAGGCGACTCCCCGATCAGACGTCGCAGGAGATCGAGACCGTCGTGCCCGCCATCGAGGGCGATCTGGGGCTCGTGCGAAACCTCGGGCGGGAGGGTTGCGAGCTCCGCCGTCGGCACGTACGGGAGATTTGCAGCAACCACGTCGACCGCCGTGTCGAGCGACGAAAGCAGGTCCGCCGCCACGAGCCGAACCCGACCGGCCAGATTCAGCCGCTCGATGTTCTCGCGCGCGAGGCGGAGCGCTGCGCGCGAGCGATCCACCGCGAAGACCTCCGCCTCGGGAAGCTGCAGGGCAACGGCGCAGGCAATGGCCCCGCATCCGGTCCCGACGTCGACCACACGGGCCGGGCGAAGCTCGAGGATCGCCTCGACGACTCCCTCGGTCTCGGGGCGTGGGACGAGAGCACCCGGGTTGACCCGGAGAGGGTTGCACCAAAACTCCCGCTCCCCGGTCAGATAGGCGACGGGCACCCGGTCCACCGCGCGCCGGCGCACGAACTCCCGATACCGCTCCCGCTCGGTCTTCCCCACGGGACGGTCGAACTGGAGGTAGAGATCGATGCGGCGTACGCCGAGCACGTGGGCAAGCAGGATCTCCGCATCGAGCCGCGGGGTCTCCAGGCCGTTTCGCCGGAAGTAGCCGGTCGTCCAGCGTACGAGTTCGAGCGGGGTCCAGGCCGTGGGACCGCTCACGACAGCTCGGCCGTCTCGGAGCGGACCGCAAGCGCCTCGATCAACTCGTCGAGGTCCCCGTCAAGCACCTGCTCGAGCCTGTAGAGGGTCAGGGCGATCCGATGATCCGTCACTCGGTTCTGGGGGAAGTTGTAGGTTCGGATCCGCTCGCTCCTCTCCCCCGTGCCGATCTGGCCGCGCCGCTCCTGATCCCTCTCCGCGCGCTGCCGTCGCTGCTCCAGGTCGAGCAGACGCGAGCGAAGGATCTTCATCGCCCGCGAGCGGTTCTTGTGTTGCGACTTCTCGTCCTGGCAGGTCACCACGAGATCGGTGGGCAGGTGCGTGATCCGAACCGCGGAGTCGGTCGTGTTGACGCTCTGACCTCCGGGACCCGAGCTCCGGAAAACGTCGATCCGAAGGTCACGCTGCTCGTCGATCTGCACCTCGACCTCCTCCGCCTCGGGCAGCACTGCCACGGTGACGGTGGAGGTATGGATCCGCCCGGACGACTCGGTCACCGGAACCCGTTGGACCCGGTGCACGCCCCGTTCGTACTTGAGCCGCCGGTAGACCTCTCTCCCCGAGATGGCCGCGATGACCTCGCGTGCCCCACCCGTATCGGTCGAGTGCATCGAGAGCACCTCGATCTTCCAGCCGGTCCGTTCGGAGTAGCGGCTGTAGGCCCGGAAGAGATCCGCAGCAAAGAGTGCCGCTTCCTCTCCACCGGTCCCAGCACGGATCTCCAAGACCACGTTTTTCGCGTCATTCGGATCTCTGGGGACCAGCAATGCGCGGAGCTGTGATTCGACCTCCTGGATCCGCTCGCGAAGATCGTTTACCTCCCCCCTCGCGAGGTCTCGGATCTCGACGTCGGCGTCGGAGAGCAGCGACTCGTTTTCCTCGAGCGAGCGGCGGAGCTGCTTCCACCGGTCGTAGGCCTGCACCGTCTCGCGCAGCGACTTGAGCTCCGTTGCGAGCTCCCGCACCCGTCGCGGGTCGGTGGCGTGCTCCGGCCGGGCGAGTTCCTGCTCGAGCTCACGGTAGCGCGCGGCAAGCTCTTCGAGCCGTTCGTACATGGAGGGCGATCTCACTCACGACCCCGGAGCGGGCGAAGCGCGCTTCCGCGGGGTCCTGCGCGCCCGCGCCGCAGGCGCCGGTTACTGGTTCATAGAGGCGAGGAACTCCTCGTTGGTTTCCGTGGCCCGGATCTTGTCGATCAGGAACTCCATCGAATCGATCGTGTTGAGCGGCGCGAGAACCTTGCGCAAGATCCAGATGCGGTTCACCGTGCTCTCGTCTAGCAGGAGTTCCTCCCGTCGCGTCGAGCTTCGGTTCAAATCGATCGCGGGAAACGTCCTCCGGTCCGAGAGCTTCCGATCGAGATGGATCTCGCAGTTCCCCGTGCCTTTGAACTCCTCGTAGATCACCTCGTCCATCCGGGACCCGGTGTCGACGATGGCCGTTCCGACGATGGTCAGGCTTCCGCCTTCCTCGATGTTTCGCGCCGCCCCGAAGAAGCGCTTCGGTTTGTGCAGCGCATTCGCGTCCACCCCTCCCGAGAGGATCTTCCCCGAGTGAGGCATCACACTGTTGTAGGCACGCGCCAGACGGGTAATGGAGTCGAGCAGGATGACGACGTCTCGCTTGTGCTCGACCAGCCGTTTTGCTTTCTCGATCATCATATCCGACACCTGAACGTGTCGTGTCGCAGGTTCGTCGAACGTCGAAGCGATGACCTCGGCGTTCACGTGGCGCTGGAAGTCGGTGACCTCCTCCGGCCGTTCATCGATCAAAAGCACGAGCACGTGGGCGTCCGGATGGTTCTCCGCAATCGCGTTTGCAATATCCTGCAGAATGATCGTCTTGCCGGCTTTCGGAGGCGAGACGATCAGCGCCCGCTGGCCCATCCCGATCGGGGCGATCAGGTCGATGACGCGCGTCGTGAGCTTGCCGTTCGCCGTCGAGAGCACGAAGCGCTCCTCGGGGAAGAGCGCGGTCAGGTTGTCGAAGAGGATCTTGTTCCGGGCGACTTCGGGCGACTCGAAGTTGACCTCATTGACTTTCAGAAGCGCGAAGTAGCGTTCCCCCTCCTTCGGGGGCCGAACCTGTCCGGATACGGTGTCGCCGGTTTGACAGCTGAACCGGCGGATCTGGGACGGTGAGACGTAGATGTCATCGGGGCCCGGCAGGTAACTCGAGTCGGGCGAGCGAAGAAAACCGTAGCCATCCGGCATCTTTTCGAGAACCCCCTCGCCGTAGATCTCACCGTCCCGCTCGGTCTCCGCCTGGAGGATCGAAAAGATCAGCTCGTGCTTTCTCATCCCCCCGAAGCCGTCGAGGCCTTGCTCGCGGGCCAGCTCGGTGAGGTCGGTGATGCTCTTGTGCTTCAGGTCGGTCAGGTTCATCAGAGCTCCTTCGCTCCTGTCTCGCGAGCAGCACGAAGCGTCGGTGGAGACAGCGAGCAAGAAACGGCAGGAAGAAGGGGTCGCTTCATCGGTTCGGAAGATCTCGTCAAGAAGTTGAGGGGATTCTTATGAGTTAAACATGAATGTGGCGGAACGGCTCAGCAAGACGGGAATGCCTCGGGAATGTCTGCTCGAGGCCCTGTGACGATAGGGTAGCGCCAGGCGGTCGTCAAGCCGGGCACCGAATGTAGTGGGGGAGCCGGCCCGTGTGTCCCTCGCGCCGATAGCTGTAGAAGCGTGTCCCGTCACAGGCGGTGCAACCCTCAACGCGGTCGATCCGTTCCGGGCGAAGTCCGGCATCGAGCAGGTGGCGGTGGTTGAGCCGAAAGAGGTTGAGCCGATAATGCCCCGCTCGATCGGATCCCGTAAAGACGGAATCGTCGCTGATTGCCGCGCGTACCGGCTCGTCGACCTCATAACAACACGGACCGATGTGGGGCCCGATCGCGGCCACCAACGCCTCCGGACGACATCGAAGTGCTTCTGCGAGCGTACGGGCCGCCACCTCCGCGACGCGCAGTGCGCTTCCTCGCCACCCCGCGTGCACCGTGGCGACCCCCCGACCCTGGGGGTCTGCGAGCAAGACCGGCACACAGTCGGCGGTAAACACCCCGACCGCGACGCTGGGTACGTCAGTCACGAGCGCATCGGCTTGCGCCTCCGGAGAGAGCGGGGGAACCCGCAGCACGTGTGCTCCGTGGACCTGACGGGGGTAGAGGAGGCCGGGAGGCAGTACGCGTTCGGCGTCGCGCAGTCCGAACCCGTGCTCGATTCCGAGCGACTCGAGCATCGGAGCACGGAGAAAGAGCGACCCACTCACGACCGAACGCGCTCCAGGACCTCGACCAGGTCGTCCGGGAGGGGGGAGACAAAGCGAAGTCGTCCTCCTCCCTCCGGGTGGTCGAACGCGAGGATCTCAGCGTGGAGCCCCTGTCGGTCGAGTCCGAGGGCGCGAGAGACCACACGCCCTCCCCCGTAGACCGGATCCCCGAGAACCGGAAGCCCGATCGAGGCGAGGTGTACGCGGACCTGATGGGTTCGGCCGGTCTCCAGCCGCACCCGAAGCAGCGTCAGGTCACCCAGGCGTTCCTCTACACGCCATCGTGTCACCGCATGTCGTGCGCTCGAGACGCGCTTCGTCAGGCGGCGATCCGCCGTAAAGCGTTTGCGGTCGCCGGGGTGACGCGCGAGCGGCTGGTCGATCACCCCCTCCGCGCGCCGAGGCGAGCCCCGCACCAGAGCCAGATACTCGCGCTCCACCGAATGTGCACGAAACTGGGCGGAGAGGTGGCGGTGAGTTCGGTCGTCCTTGGCCGCCACGAGCAAGCCCGACGTCCCCCGGTCGAGCCGGTGCACGATCCCGGGGCGGCGGACGCCTCCGACGCCCGAGAGGTCACGGCAGTGGTGAAGCAGCGCGTGGACCAGGGTCCCCGAGGAGTGACCTGGCGCGGGGTGAACCACGAGCCCCGCTGGTTTGTCGACGACGACGAGCGTTCCATCCTCGTAGACGATCTGGAGCGGAATCGGCTCCGGCTTGAGCACGGCGGGCTCGGGCTCGGGAATTTGGCCCTGCACCTCCTCCCCCGAACGCAAACGGTGGGCGGGTTTTACCGACGCCCCTCCGACGGTGATCGTGCCCAGAGCGATCAACCTTCGCGCCTGAGCCCGGGACAACTCAGGCCGACTCTCGGCCACGACGAGGTCCAGCCGTCGGCCGGCCTGCTCCGGGGTGACGACGAAACGAAAACTCACCAGAGGTGGGTCGAGACCTTCCGATGGGTCGCGACCAGCACGTCGACCAGGGCGTGGTTGAAAATGCGCTCGGCGTCCGAGAGGGAGAGGTCGACGCGTTGCCGGTAGAAGGCGTGAGCCCGCTCGATCTCGCCGTGCAGACGATCGAAGAGATCGTCCTTTTCGAGCCCGATTCGCACCTGGTCGCCAGCGTACACGACGATGTCGGAGATGAGAACCCGGGCAAGCCGACGAACGCGCTCGGGATCTCGCAGCCGGCTCACGGAAGCTGACTTCCTGCGCGAGTGCTCAGACGCTCCATGTAGCTCTGGGTCACGCGATTCGGGTCGAGGTGGAGGCACTTCGCATACTCGCGCAGGAAGCCTCGCACGTAGACCGGTGCGGGTAGATCCTGATAGCGGTTCTCCTCGATGAAGCGGAGATACGTCTCGTTGATCTTCGTGGTGACGGAGATGTCCTCGAGTTCCACACCGCGACTCAGCCGAATCCTGCGCAAAACCGGGCCGTCGTAAACCCCGTCCTCGGGGTCGACGGACTGTTCGAGCTCGATATCGGCCTGGGGCGACCGCGTCGGGTACGCAGCCGGGGCGGGCTCCGGCGCACCAAAGGCGGACCCCGCTTCGGCGGCTACCCGGGGCCTACCCGCAGGCTCCTCGCGTCGGATCCGTGCGTCGTATTCGCGCCGAAACACCGAATCGGCCAGCACCGAGTATGCCTCCTCGATGCGCTCCAGAATCTCGCCGTTCTCGTCATCGGAGAAAACAGAGTAGGTCGCCACGGAGCTCGGCTGGTAGGTGGCCCGCGCGATCCGGTAGGCACGTTCGATCTCGGGGAGCGTCGCCTCCGGAGAGAGCTCGAGAATCTCGTAGAAGTTCTGAGAACGAAACGAGCGCACGCTAGCCCTCCAGGATCTTCTTCGCGATCCGCCGGATGTAGAGTGCTCCGTCGGATTGAGGGTAACCGAGAACGAGAGGCCTGCGTTCCTTCACGGAACGCCAGACCGCATTGTCGAAGTTCACGTAGCCCACGTACTCCACGTCGATTCCGAAGTACTTACGGCAAACACTCCGGATCGAGAAGCCCATTTTTACCTCTTCCGGGCTCCGGACCTGGTTCAGAATGAGCCGGGGCCGGAACTCTTGAAGCACGCGCCGGAAGCCTTGCGCCTCGCGTGGGTCGAGCCGTTCGACCTCGTCGAGCAGGTCGGAGGGGGTCCGGATACCACGCTCGTTTCGCTGATCCATGGCCACCCGTAGCAGATCCCGCGCCCCGGAGTTTCCGAGCGCCTGGCCGAGGCGGCGATAGTAAGAGGCACGGAGGAACCCGTAGGCGTTCTCGATCGCGGTCGGCTCCGGCGTCGTGACCACGAGGCTGCAGTCGGAGACGAGGAAGAAATCGAGGGTCGCCCGCTCGGTCCCCGCCGCGAGGTCGAGGATGACCAGATCCGCGGGGAGCGCCCGCACCGCCCGCAGGAGCTCGCTCCGCTGGGCCCTCGTCGTCTCC
The DNA here is from genome assembly GCA_030665705.1 of Deltaproteobacteria bacterium. Classification (GTDB taxonomy): domain Bacteria; phylum Myxococcota_A; class UBA9160; order SZUA-336; family SZUA-336; genus DAOUZG01. The sequence goes on from DAOUZG010000016.1 coordinate 11,088, forward strand.
CGTGCCCCGATGTGTCCGAGCGCCCCGAGGATTAACCGGAGCCCGGGGATGGGCGTCTGGATCGCAGCCTTCTCCAGGTCCGGTACACGGTCCTCGAGATAGTCGGAGAGGTTGACCCGCGTGCCTCCTCGAACGCCCAGACAGGTGTGCAGGTTGGCCGCGCCCAGGTCGACATCGATGAGAATGACCCGCCGCCCGAGCGACGCCGCCACAGCCCCCAGGTTGGCGACAAGGAAGCTCTTGCCGATTCCGCCCTTACCGCCGCCGATCGCCCAAATCTGTCCGGGTGCCGGACCCCGCTGAAGAGTCCGGTCGTCCCCGGCTTCCGAGGACCTCCCGCGCCTAATGTTCAACCAGCTCGGCGTTCCAGTAAGCCGCATCCACGATGCTCAGGAATGGGCGCCACTCCGGGTGTCCTGCGCGCCCACCGAGGACCCCGAGTACCGGCGTCCAGCGAGGGCGGAACGGCTTGCGGATCAGCCTGAGTCCGGCGTCGTCGGGAGTGCGCCCCCCCTTCTTACGGTTGCAGTCGACGCAGCTGCAGACCACGTTCTCCCATGTGCTGCTCCCCCCTCGCGATCGTGGAAGGACGTGGTCCAGGTTGAGCTCCGACCGCGGCAGACGCCGACCACAGTACTGGCAGATGCTGCGGTCCCGTGCGTAGATGTTGAGACGGCTGAATCGCACGTGGCGCTTCGGGACCCGGTCGAATGCGGTCAGAAGAATCACGCGGGGCACTCGAATCAGCCCCCCGACGGTTCCGATCGCATCCTCGTGCACGGTGACCGACAGCGCCTGCCACGACTCGAAGTCGAAGGTCTCGTACTGATTGTTCACCGCGCGTGCCAGGCCCTGATAGAGAAGGGAAAACGCCCGCCGGACCGACGTTACGTGGATCGGAAGGTAGGAGCGGTTCAGGACCAGGACAGCTGCGTTCAGCACAGAGACAAACTACCGGAGTGGGCCTGTGGCATCAACGAGGTCTGGGGGCGCGCCCGCGCTTCTCTCCCCTGGACAGGGCCGCAAACGCCGCGACAACCCCGTGAATCTCCTCCTCATCCTCGAGGGTGCGTGGGTCGAGAAGGAGCGCACCGCGGTGAACCCGTGCGAGGACCGGGGGCTCCCCCTGGCGCAGCTGAAGCGCCAGGGCGTCGACGGAGCCTTCGGCCTCGACCCGCACTCCGACACCGGGGAGCTCGAGATCGGGTAGGGCACCGCCGCCGATTCGTGACGGGATCGAATCAACCGAGACTTTGAGAAACCCCGCGGCGCGGAGTCCCCCGGCCAGCCGCTCCGCCCGCTCGCGGAGCTGCTCTTCGGTCCGCAGGATCATGCGAAGCACCGGTAGCTCCTCCCGGGCGCGCCCATCGAGAATGCAGCGCAGCGTCCAGTGGAGGGCCGCCACCGTTAGCTTGTCTACACGGAGCGCCCGCGCGAGCGGGTTGCTCTTCATGCGCCGCACCAGCTCCGCGCGGCCGAGCACGATTCCGGCCTGCGGGCCCCCGAGGAGCTTGTCTCCGCTGAACAGCACCAGGTCCGCGCCCTCGCGTAGGCCCCCGTGGGCCTCACGCTCCGGAATGCCGTAGGGCTCCAGGTTGACGAACGTCCCGCTCCCCCGGTCCTCCACCACGGGCAGACCGTGAGCCGCCCCGAGCTCGGCGAGCTGCTCCAGGGAGACCTCCCTCGTGAAGCCCCGGATCTCGAAGTTGCTCCGGTGCACCTTGAGCAGCATGCCGGTCTCCGGCCCCAGAGCACGTTGGTAGTCCTCGAGGTGCGTGCGGTTCGTAGTGCCGATCTCGCGTAGGTGGGCTCGGCTGGCCGCCATGATCTCGGGGATGCGGAACGAGCCTCCGATCTCGATGAGCTCGCCACGCGAGACGATCACCTCACGGCCCGCAGCGAGAGTGTCGACCGCGAGCAGCAGGGCCGCGGCGTTGTTGTTCAGAACATGCGCTTCCTCGGCACCGGAGAGCACGACGAGCAGCTCATTCACGCGCTCGAGCCGGGATCCCCTCCTACCGCCGGCGAGATCCAGCTCCAGATCGGAGTACCCGCGTGAGGCCGTTGCCACTGCCGAGGCCGCACCGGAGGCGAGCGGTGCCCGTCCGAGATTGGTATGGAGGACCACACCTGTCGCATTGAGAACCCCCCGGGGGGCCGGCCGCTCCAGCTCCTGCGCCCGGACCCGCGTCCGCTCGACCAGTGTCTCGAGCCCCGGCACCGGTGCGTCGGGGCCCCGCGCGCGGACGTCCTGCCGGACGCTATCCACCACCTCTCGTGCGGCCTGCCGCAGGCTCCAGGGCGCACACGAGCAGTCCTGGGCAGTCGCGTTGACCACTCGGTCCACCGCAGGGATGCGGCGAAGCTGTGCGTTGACCGGGTTGGAGGCTTCCATTAGCTTAAGAATGATTCCAAGGCCTTAGCGTCCGGCCAAGTGTAAAGACCAAGTGTAAAGAGACTGTAAAGA
>DAOUZG010000137.1 GCA_030665705.1 Deltaproteobacteria bacterium
AGTTCGAGCCGCTCCGTTGACAACCTCATCCGTGTGCACCCGGCGTGCCAAGGCGCGCGTATCTGCGTAACTCCCCGTAACTCAAGCCGGTCTCATCCATTCCCGAAATTGGCGAGTGCAAACTTGTGATGCAGGTCACTATTTGCCAGAACGAGAGAATCAGTCAATTCAGCGCTCACAAGGGTGAATTTAGCCCGACAAGGAGATGCAAACTCGGGTTGCATGCATCCTAGTGAGGCGCCCTCTCCGGGTACAAAGCCCGCGCGCGATCGGCTACGCTCGGCCCCGAGGGCTTGGTTTGAGGCTCACCAGACCCATTTCCCCAGAGGTTCATGCGAGGCGCCGTGAGCGCTTTCGGGAGCAGATCGGGGAAGGGGTGGCGCTCATCCCGGGAGCCCGCCTCCGCCGTCGGCACGGTGACGTCGACTACGTGTTCCGGCAGCACTCCGACCTGCTCTACCTGACGGGCTTCGAGCAGCCGGCGGCGGCTGCGCTCCTGACCCAGAACCGGTACGTGCTCTTTGTCCAGCCGCGGGATTCCGAGGCGGAAACCTGGACGGGACTCCGACCCGGGGTCGAGGGGGCGTGCGAGCGCTACGGGGCCGACGAGGCCCACCCGATCGGTGAGCTGGCTCAGCGTCTGCCCGAGTTCATCGAGAACGCACCCCGGCTCCACTACCCCCTGGGAGAGGACCGCTCGACCGACGACCTCGTCGTGCGCTCGCTCGAGGCGGTGCGGGGGCGGGCGCGTCGGGGCGTCACGGCGCCGCGCAACATCGCCGACCCCCGCGCCATCCTGCACGAGATGCGTCTGCGCAAGGAGCCCGAGGAGCTCGAGCTCATGCGGGCTGCGGCGGAGATCACGCGCGAGGCCCACGAGCAGGCAGCGCGCCTGTGCCAGCCGGGGACCCACGAGCACGAGGTGGAGGCCGAGCTCCACTACGTCTTCCGAAGACGCGGCGGCGCCGGCCCCGCCTACCCGAGCATTGTGGGTTCCGGCGACAACGCCACGATCCTCCACTACATCGAGAACCGGGACCAGCTCCAACGCGGACAGCTCGTGCTGATTGACGCGGGAGTCGAGCTTCACGGTTACGCCTCGGACGTCACGCGGACCTACCCGGTCGGCGGGCACTTCGAAGGACCGGCCCGGGAGGTTTACGAGCTGGTCCTGCGGGCGCAGGAGTCCGCGCTCGGGGAGATCCGGCCCGGTGCGACGCTGCGCGCCCTCCACGAGCGGGCCGTTGGCGTTTTCGTCGAGGGACTCATCGAGCTCGGAGCACTCGAGGGGAGTGCGGGCGAGCTCATCGAGAAGGAGGCGTATCGTCCCTTCTACATGCATACGACGAGCCACTGGTTGGGGCTCGATGTGCACGACGTGGGGGACTACCACGTGGAGGGGAAGCCGAGACCGCTGGAGGCCGGGATGGTGTTCACGGTCGAGCCCGGGCTCTACTTCCCCGCGCGGGACGAGCGGACCCCCGAGCGACTCAGGAGCATCGGGGTCCGAATCGAGGATGACGTGGTCGTCACCGAGGACGGCTTCGAGATTCTCACCTCGTCGATCCCGAAGCGCCCAGACGAGGTGGAACGCTGCGTGCGCGGCTAAAGGAGGGAAGGCGTGGATACCCCCGTTACGATCCAGTCGGTGCTCAAGGAGAAACGTGTCTTCAAGCCGGACCCCGGCTTCGTGCGTCAGGCCAACCTCCGCCCGACGGAGTACCGGCGATGGCACAAGGAGGCGGAGCGCAACTTCGAGCAGTTCTGGGCCCGGCGGGCCAAGGAGCACACCGACTGGTTCACCCCCTGGAAGAAGGTTCTCGACTGGCGCCTCCCCTTCGCGAAGTGGTTCGTGGGAGGGAAGACCAACATCTCGTACAACTGCCTGGACCGGCATCTGGAGGGTCCGAACAGCTGGCGTCGAAACAAGGCCGCCATCATCTGGGAGGGAGAGCCAGGGGACCAGCGGGTCCTCACCTACGCAGATCTTCACCGAGAGGTGTGTAAGTTCGCCAACGTCCTGCGCAGCCACGGGGTCAAGAAGGGGGACCGCGTGGCGATCTACATGCCGATGATCCCCGAGCTCGCTATCGCGATGCTCGCCTGTACTCGGATCGGTGCGATTCACTCGATCGTGTTCGGGGGATTCTCGGCGGAGGCGCTCCGGGATCGAATCCTCGACGCCAAGACCGTCTGCGTGGTGACCGCGGACGGGGGCTGGCGGCGTGGACAGATCGTCCAGCTAAAGAAGGCCGTGGACCAGGCCGTGGAGGGGGACTCCCCCGTCAAGAGCGTGATCGTCGTTCGCCGAACCGAGAACGAGATCTCCATGACGGAGGGGCGTGACCACTGGTGGCACGACGTCATGCACGACGCATCGACCCACTGCCCGCCGGCGAAGCTCGATTCGGAACATCCCCTTTTCATCCTCTACACGTCCGGCACGACGGGCAAGCCGAAGGGGATTCTGCACACAACCGGGGGGTACCTGGTCCACACGACCGTGACGTCGAAGTACATCTTCGACTTGAAGGAAGATGACACGTTTTGGTGTACGGCTGACATCGGCTGGGTAACCGGACACAGCTACGTGGTCTACGGGATCCTGGCGAACGGCGCGACCTCGGTCATGTACGAAGGAGCGCCCAACTGGCCGGATGTCGATCGGTTCTGGCAGATCGTCGACAAGTACGGCGTGACCATCTTCTACACCGCCCCGACCGCGATCCGCACCTTCATGAAGTGGGGAGACGAGCACGTGAAGAAGCACTCGCTCTCCTCCCTCCGGCTGCTGGGAACGGTCGGCGAGCCGATCAACCCCGAGGCGTGGATCTGGTACAACCGCGTGATCGGCAAGGGGCGCTGTCCGATCGTCGACACCTGGTGGCAGACCGAGACCGGGGGAATCCTCATCACGCCGTTGCCCGGCTCCGTCCACACGAAGCCCGGCTCCGCCACTCGGACGTTCCCGGGGATCTTTGCAGAGGTGGTCAACGACCAGGGAGAGCCGGTCCCGCCCGACCAGGGCGGCTACCTCGTGCTCACCCGGCCGTGGCCGGGGATGCTCCGCGGCATCTGGGGAGACAACGAGCGGTACCGCCAGGAGTACTGGTCCCGTTTCCGGGGGGTCTACTTCACGGGCGACGGCGCCCGCTGTGACAAGAACGGCTATTTCTGGCTGATGGGTCGCGTGGACGACGTGATGAACGTCGCGGGCCACCGCCTCTCCACGATGGAGATCGAGAGCGCCCTCGTCTCCCACCCAGTGGTGGCCGAGGCGGCAGTGGTGGGCCGACCGGACGACATCAAGGGCACCGCCGTTGCGGCCTTCGTCAGCCTCGAGCGGGAGACGAAGGCAAGCGAGGAGCTCCGTCATGAGCTCCGGGGCCACGTCGTGAAGGAGATCGGTGCCGTGGCCCGGCCGGATGACCTGCGGTTCGCCGAGGCCCTGCCTAAGACCCGCTCGGGCAAGATCATGCGGCGGCTCCTGCGGGACATCGCGGCCGGCGAAACCTCGGTCGGCGACACGACCACGCTGGAGGACTATTCTGTGCTCGCCAGGCTCCGCGAGAGCGAGGAGGCCTGAGGCGGCGACGCACGCGAGAGACCTGGACAAAGACAGATTGGGGGGTGAGGGGTCGTGGGACGTCTCTTCTGGCTCGTCGCGCTTGCTCTGGCCGGCGCGCTGACTGGTTACCTCTTAACGCGTTTCGAAGGGAAACCGCCCCATCTCGAGGTGCTTCCCGGATCCCCGCACGTGGGGGACGAGGAGACCATCGAGGTCCGGACCTTCGACGAGGGGACGGGCATCGAGACCCTTCGGGTCTGGATCGAGCGGGCCGGGCAGACGATCCCCCTCGTGGAGGAGCGCTACCCGGGAGATCTCTTCCGGGGGGCGGATCTCGACGTCGAGCGGAGGATCGAGATCACGCTCCGTCCCGAGGAGTACGGGCTCACGGACGGCGCCGTGGTGGTTCGGGCGGAGGCGCGTGACTACTCCTGGCGCGGAAACCGGACCTCGGCCCAGGCCACACTCTGGATCGACACGGTTCCCCCGCGGGTCGTCGTGTCCACGGGTCTCACGTACGTGCGCCGCGGCGGCGCGGAGATCGCCGTCTACGCGCTCGGAGAACAGAGCCGGGAGCACGGCGTGCAGATCGGTGATCGCTTCTTCCCGGGATACCCCCACCCCACCGACCCGGAGCGCTTCATCGCGCTCTACGCGATGGAACCCAATGTCCGGCCCGACCCCCGGGCCGAGGTGGTGGCGGTCGACCGCGCCGGGAACCGCACCGCCGTGCCTCTCGCGATCTCGCTCATCGAGCGGAGCTTCCCGAAGGCCAGAGTGGGTCTCAGCCAGGCGTTCATGGAGCGGAAGGTCAAAGAGCTCCTTCCGAACTACGACGGAGATCTCCTCGAGGGCTACCTCCAGGTGAACCGCAATCTCCGGCGCAAGAACGCCGAGCAGATTGTGAACCTGTGCGCGCACTCGAGCGGCGAGCGGCTCTGGGCGGGACCGTTCCTCCAGCTCCCGAACTCCCAGGTGAACGCGCGCTTTGCCGAGCGGCGCACGTACGTTTACCAGCGCAAACCGGTCGACGAGCAGACGCATCTGGGCTTCGACCTGGCGTCGACAGCGCGGGCGCCCGTCCCGGCCCCGAACGACGGCGTGGTCCGGTTCGCGGGGGATCTCGGCATCTACGGCAAGACCGTGATCGTGGACCACGGCCTCGGGCTCTTTACGCTGCACGGACACCTCTCGGAGATCGCGGTGGAGCAGGGACAGGCCGTGGTCCGCGCAGACGAGCTCGGCAGGACGGGCGAGACCGGCCTGGCCGGTGGAGACCATCTCCACTTCGCGGTGCTTGTAAGCGGAGTCTTCGTCGATCCGCTGGAGTGGTTCGACGGTCGCTGGATCCGCGAGCACGTCGAGGCGAAGCTCGGAGGAGCAGAGCCGGGCCCGACCTAGATCGATCGCCCAGCGCAGCCGCCCCCACCCATGCGACCCAGCGCCGAACCACCCCTCCCACCCGCCCGGCGGGACGCGATCCGCCGGCGACTGCTCGAGTGGTACGGGCGCGACCATCGCGATCTGCCGTGGAGACGGACGAGCGACCCCTACCGAATCTGGCTCTCCGAGACGATGCTCCAGCAGACCCGCGTCGAGACCGTCGTCCCGTACTACGACCGGTTCCTCGCGCGCTTTCCCACGGTCGAGGCACTCGCGCTGGCCGACGAGGAGGACGTGCTTCGCGAGTGGGCGGGACTCGGGTACTACGGGCGGGCGCGCAATCTCAGGCGGGCGGCCGAGCTTGTCGTCCGCGACCACGGGGGCCGGATCCCCCGCGACGTGGAGGCGCTTTGCGCGCTTCCCGGCGTCGGTCGATACACGGCAGGGGCCGTGAGGAGCATCGCCTTCCGGGAGCGCGCGGGCGTTGTCGACGGAAACGTGGGACGTGTCCTGGCCCGCGTGCAGGCTCTCTTCGAGCCCGGCTCCGCGACACTATGGTCGCTCGCCGAGGGGCTGGTTCCCGACGAGCACCCGGGCGACTTCAACCAGGCCCTGATGGAGCTTGGCGCAACGGTCTGCACCCCGCGCGCGCCCACGTGCTCGATCTGCCCGCTCAAGCAGATCTGCAGGGCACGGCGAT
>DAOUZG010000100.1 GCA_030665705.1 Deltaproteobacteria bacterium
CCCCTCGCCCCGCTCGACGCGCTCCGCGACGCGACCGAGACTGTCGAGCGCCCCGACGAGCTTCTGCGACGCGTTCCTGAAGTTCACCACGAGCTCGGTGAGGGCCATCCGGTGTACATCGGTGAGCCCGGCGAGGTCCGAAGAGAAGGATTGGAGGTTGTCGACGACCTGCTCGATCCCCTCCTCGTTATCAACGATGACCCGGCGCAGGTCGGCCGTCAGCCCTCGGACATTGGCCAGAATGTCGCGCAGGGACTCCTCCCCCGCCGCGCTTCCCAGAACGTTCCGGAAGGTGGCGGAGATCTGCTGGACGTCGTCGCTGATCCGGGAGAGACGGTTGACGAGCTGATCGATGTCCGCCGCCTCTTCGGTGCGCGCGAGAACGCCCCCGCTTTCCACGAGCACGTCCGACCTCCCGGGCACGATCTCCACGACCCTCTCGCCGAGGAGCCCCCGAGACCGGATGGCCACCACAGAGTCGACCGGGATTTGGACCGACGGGTCCTCGATGCGCAGGGTGACTCGGGCCACGTGATCTTCGAGCTCCAGGCTATCCACGCGACCGATCGGAACTCCGGCGATGAGGACCTGCGCCTCCTGGTCCAGCCCCGACACGTTGTGGAACCGCGCGACGACCCTCTTCCCCTCGGCCCCAACCCACCCCCGGAGTGCCCCGATCTGGACCGACCCCCACATGAGAATCCCGAAGGCGACCAGCACGAAGAGACCGACGGCCACGTCCATCTGCGTCCGCTTCATCCCGCTCGGCCCCCCGGTCCCGGAGTGGATGTCTCCTCCGCAACCTCGCCTCGAATCGGTCCGTGGGCCCGCCCCTCGATGAACTGCCGAACGATCGGGTCCTGGGTCGCCCGGATCCCATCCGGCGTATCGCACACGAGGATGGTTCCGTCGTAGAGCATCGCGATGCGGTCTCCGATCTTGTAGGCCGTGGCGATGTCGTGAGTGATCGTGACCGTCGTTACGCCGAGCCGCTCGTTCATCTGGAGAATCAGTTCGCTGATCAGGTCGGACATCACCGGATCGAGTCCGCTCGTCGGCTCGTCGCAGAACAGGATCTCGGGGTCGTGCGCGATCGCCCGAGCCAGTGCGACCCGCTTCTTCATTCCACCCGAGAGCTGTCCCGGCAACAGGTCCTCGACCCCCCGAAGTCCGACCATCTTGAGCTTCTCCGATGCGACCCGACGACGCTCCGCATCGGAGAGCTTGCGATCCTGGAGACCAAAGGTGACGTTCTCCCACACGGCGAGAGAATCGAACAGTGCGCCGAACTGAAACAGCACCCCGACCCGCCGCATCAGCTCGTAGAGGGCCGGCTCGCTCGACCGCATCACGTCGAGACCCCCGACCACGACGTCACCCCGCTCCGGGCGCAGGAGTCCGATCATCGCGCGAAGGAGTGTCGACTTTCCCGAGCCGCTCCCCCCGATGATGACGAGGCTCTCTCCGGGCCGCACCTCGAAGGTGATCTCGCGGTGGATCCAGAACTCGTCGAAACGCGTCCACAAATCACGGACCGTGATGAGTGCGGATTCGTTCTCCGGGCTCTGCTGTTCCGTCGTCATCAGAAGAAGAAAGCCGTCACTAAGTAGTTCAAGACCAGGATGAGCGCGATCGAGACGACGACCGCGCGGTTCACGGCAAAGCCCACCTCCCGCGCCCCACCCCGGACTGTGTACCCCTGGTAACATCCGACGAGCGCGAGGGTGAGCCCGAAGAGGGCGGCCTTCAGCAGACCGAGCCCGACGTCGGCGGCGTCCAGATACTGAACGGATCGTTTGAAGTAGGTCGCCGGGCTCGTCCCCAGCACCCCCACCGCGACGACTCGCCCGCCGAAGATTCCGATGATGTCCGAAAAGATCACCAGGCAGGGCAACATGATCATTCCCGCCCATACGCGGGGCACCACCAGGTACTGGACGGGATTGGTGGCCAGAGTGTGGAGCGCATCGATCTGCTCGGTGACACGCATCGTCCCGAGCTCTGCCGCCATGGCGCTCCCGACCCGGCCGGCCACCATGAGTCCGGTCAGGACGGGGCCGAGCTCCCGCGCCATCGAGAGCGACACGACGCTCGCCACGAGGCTTTCGGCACCGAACAGCCGAAAGGCCGAGGCGGTCTGCAGCGCGAGCACCATTCCCGTGAAGGCTCCCGTGATCAACACCACCGGGATCGAGTAGACGCCCACGTGTAGACACTGCTGGACAAACAGGTGGAAACGAACCGGCCGCCGCAACGTCCAGCGCACGGTATCGAGCAACAGCTCGGAGACGCGTCCGCACTCTCCGATCCCCTTGAGCGTTCGGTTGCCGATCCATCCTACCCAGCCCATCCGGCGTTCCTCGGTACTCGTCGTACGCGGCCCCCGATCCGAACCAGGATCTCGTACGGAATCATGTCGGTCGCTTCGGCGATCTTCTCTACCCGGATCGTCAATTCGCCGCGTCGACCAAACACGAAAACCTCCTCCCCCACCTCGACGTCGGATTCCGGGCCCGCGTCGACCGCGGCCAGGTCCATGGAGACCCGTCCGACGAGCGGAGCGCACCGCCCACGGAGACCGACCTCGGCGCTTCCGCCCGCCGCGCGTGGGAGGCCGTCTGCGTAGCCGATGGGGAGTGTCAGGATCCGCGTGCTGCAGGGGGCGACGTATGTACCGCCGTAGCCGACCCTGGACCCGGCCGGGACGTCCTGGGCGCGGATGACACGGGTCACGAGCGTCATGACGGGCTCCAGCGCGTGTCCCCCCTCGAGTGTCGGATCGGCGCCGTAGAGAAGGAGCCCCGGCCGCGCGGCCGATGCGCCCGGCGTCCCCCCCCGCAGAAGCCCGGGCGAGTTGTCCGCATGGATCCACTCGGGGTCGAAGCCGGAGGCTCGAACCGATCCCACGAGCTCCACAAAACGTCGGTGCTGGACCTCCGTGGCGGGGGATGCGGGATCGTCCGCCTCGGCCAGGTGGGTCGCGAGCCCCGCGAATTCCAGATGACGGCAGCGACGCAACGCGTCGAGGACCGCCCCCGTCTCCTCGGGCAGGAAGCCGAGGCGCCCCATGCCAGTGTCGAACTTCAGGTGTACCGGCACCGTGCGGTGAGCTCGGGCGGCCGCCGCATCCAGCGGTGCCAGCATATCGAGGCGTCCGACCAGGGGAACGAGGTGGAGCGCCGTCACCAGCTCCGCCTCCGCGGGGTGATGGAGCCCCTGGAGAAGCATGACCGGGATCCTCACCCCTGCCTGCCGCAGCTCGCGCGCCTCCTCCATCGTGGCGACGGCGAGCATGTCGGCTCCGGCGTGCTCCAGTTCCCGCCCGACCGGGACCGCCCCGTGGCCGTACCCGTCCGCCTTCACCACGGCGATGATGCGCCGTCCGCTAGCGAGATCGCGCACGGCCTGCAGGTTTCGGCGCAGCGCCCCCAGGTCGATCTCGGCCCAGGTCGGTCTGCCGCCTTCGCGGACCTCCCCCACACCTTGATTCTAAGGAGGTCTGCGGGGAACGCCGCATCCGGTCCGGGACGCTGGCCTGCCGCGGATCTCGGTTTGACAGTCTGCTCGACGATCCCCTACCGTTTTTTGAGGTGAAGTTCGAGCTGAACGGCGAGCCTTGTGAGGCCGAGCACGAACTCACCGTCCGGGCACTTCTGGAGCGGTTCGATCTACACTGTCGGCGGGTGGCCGTCGCCCTGAACTCGAAGGTGGTCCCTCGAGCCCGCTTCGACGAGACCCGGGTCCGGGAAGGGGATCGGGTCGAGGTGATCCAGGCGGTGGGAGGAGGCTGATGACCGAACCGTATCGGATCGGGGAACTCGAGCTGCGCTCGCGGCTGATCATCGGGACGGGCAAGTACGCGTCGTTCGACGAGAACCGGCGGGCGCTGGACGCGAGCGGCGCGGAGATGGTGACGGTGGCGGTGCGTCGCGTAGACGTCAGCACCCGAGAGTCCGGCTCGCTTCTCGATCACATTCCGCCCGAGAAGTTCAAGATTCTTCCCAACACCGCCGGGTGCTACACGGTGAAGGAGGCGGTGACGACGGCCGAACTCGCGCGCGAGCTGCTCGGGACGCCGCTCATCAAGCTCGAGGTCATCGGCGACGAGCGAACGCTGTTTCCCGACACCCCGGCGACCCTGGAGGCTGCTCGCGTTCTGATCAAGGACGGCTTCACCGTCCTGCCGTACATCAGCGATGACCCGGTCGCCTGCATGCGGCTCGAGGAGATGGGTTGCGCGGCCGTGATGCCGCTTGCCGCTCCGATCGGCTCGGGTCTGGGGATCCGGAACCCGACAAACATTCGAATCATCCTGGAGAGTGTGAGCTGCCCGGTGATCGTCGATGCTGGGGTCGGAACGGCCTCCGACGCGGCGATTGCGATGGAACTCGGCTGCACGGCGGTCCTGATGAACACCGGGATCGCCCACTCCAAGGACCCAGTGAGGATGGCGCATGCCATGCGGCTCGCCGTGGAGGCCGGGCGAACCGCCTACGAAGCGGGGCGAATGCCCAGGCGCCTCTACGCACAGGCATCGAGCCCGACGGAGGGGCGGATCGACGTCCCGTGATCCCCCACCTTGCCTATCTGACCGACGGCGCACGTGGCACGGCAGGGCGGCCGCTTGCCCCTGTCATCCGGCAAGCGGTTCGGGGAGGGGTCGGGATGGTCGTGATTCGTGAGCGGGACCTCCCCGACGCGCGGCTCGGGTCGCTCGTGGAGGAGCTCCTGCCTCTGCGCGGGGAGGGTCTTCGGCTGCTCGTCAGCCGGCGGCTCGATGTGGCTCGGGCCTATGGGCTCGACGGCGTGCACCTGGCGGCCGATGCGACCCCCGTCCGGGAGGCACGGGACTGGCTCGGCCCGGAGGCGTGGCTCGGTTACTCGGCCCACTCGGGGGAGGAGGCGCGGGAGGTAGCGACAGCCGGCGCGGACTACGTCACCCTTTCACCGATCTATCCCACGAGTTCCAAGGCGGGCGCAGAGCCGCGAGGAACCGACTGGCTCGCTCAAGCGACGCGGGACCTTCCGATTCCGGCCCTGGCGCTCGGAGGGATCACCGCTCGCCGGGTCGGCGAGGTCGTGCGCGCGGGTGCCTGGGGCGTGGCGGTTGTGTCGAGCGTCGGTGCGGCGCTCGACGTGGAGGAGGCGGCTAGGGAGATGCAGCGGGCAATCGAAGAGGCGAGGACATGATGCGGGTGAGGTTCGCTCCGGTGATGGGACTCGTGGGGCTTCTGGTGTGGATCGCGGGTTGCGCGGCGCTGCCGGGGGCGCATGCGGACGACGCTCTGGATGTGCTGCAGGCGAGAATCATCCGGGTGAGTGAAGGGGTCACTCCGGCGGTCGTTCACGTCGAAGCCGTCGTGCGCCAGAACAACCGACGCAACGTCGTGACGGGATCGGGGTTCATGATCAAGTCGGAGGGGATCGCCTTGACCAACCACCACGTGGTCGAGCGGGCCGAGAAGGTCACCGTCCGTATCCAGGGTCGGGCGGGCCGCTACACGTCCGAGATCCTCGGCACCGACAAGCAGACCGACCTAGCGGTGCTGCGCGTCCACCCGCGGCAGGATGGCGAGAGCTTCCCGGTCACCAAGCTGGGAGATTCGGACGCTCTGCAGGTGGGCGAGTGGGTGATTGCGATCGGCAACCCCTACGGACTCGATGGGACGGTGTCGCTCGGAATCGTGTCGGCCAAGGGGCGGGACCTCGAGTCCGAGCACCTGCTCAACGACTTCATCCAGACCGACGCGATGATCGACCGGGGGTCCTCGGGCGGACCCCTCGTGAACCTGGCCGGCGAGGTCATCGGGATCAACTCGCGCGGCCAGGGTCGCGGTATCGGGTTCACGATTCCGATCAACACCGCAAAGCGCGTCGCGGACGATCTCCTGGGCGAGGGGGGGATCGCGCGCGGCTACCTCGGGATCGTCATTCAGCCGCTGGATCGGGAGCTCGCGACGTACTGGGAGATCCCGAAGGTTCATGGGGTCGTCATCAACGGCGTGGTCGAGAACTCCCCGGCGCAGCGGGCGGACTTCCAGATCGGGGACATCGTGATGCGCTTTGACGGGGAGCGCGTGGCCGCGGAGAAGGAGGAGGACCTGGGAGCCTTCCAGCGGCGCGTTGCCACGTCACCGGTTGGCCAAACGGTCGAGATTGAGGTCTTCCGAAAGGGTTCGACCGAAGTGCTGACGGCCGAGCTGGGAGACCAGCCGAAGGTGGTTCCCGGCGAGGAGGAGACCCCCTACGGGTTTACGGTCCAGGAAGTCACGGTCGGCCTCTACCGGCTCCACCGCCTGAAGACACGGGAGGGGGTCCTCGTCTCGTTCGTCGAAAGAGGGTCAGAAGGCGCCGAAGCCGGACTCGCAGTCGGCGACCTCATCCAGAGCGTGAGCGACCGGACCGTCCTGGACCTGGAGACCTTCCGGGAGGCAATGGCAGCGACCGACGGGACGGAGCCGTTCCTGCTGCAGGCTGCTCGGGGCCCCAACACGCGCTTCATGCTGATCGTGCCGCGCGGGAAGGAAGGAACGCCCCCGCCGCGGGGCAACGGCCCCGCCGACACCGACACCGACTAGCGCGGACCTCCGCAGGGGGGCCGAAAGCCTTCCCAGGGAGGGGCGCCAACGGAGGCCGGTCGCAACCCAGCGCCTAGGAACTGACGGACTTCGGAGGCCGGAGAGCCCCGACCGGGAAGGCCTCCGGGCCCGTTCCGGCTAGCTCCAGGCCAACCACTCAGCCGGAGGTGCGTGCGCCCGGGCCCGGGCGTGTGCGCCAGGCGCGGGGGACCTGGCCGAAGCGAGCCGCGAATCCCGCCTGCAGCCT
>DAOUZG010000189.1 GCA_030665705.1 Deltaproteobacteria bacterium
GACCCTGCGAAGGTTCGGGCACACTTGGAGGCGCTCGACACTGCAATCGTCGAGCTCAATCAATCCGATGAGCTCGATCCCGTCATGGAAGAGGCTCGAGAGCTCAAGGCTCGTCTGGGGCGGCTTATCTTCGTTCCGCCACTCTTTCGCAAGATCGTCGAGTACAACACCGTAGCGGCGAACCGGCTGCAGGAGGAGCTCGAGGCCGAGCGGACGCTGCACGAGATTGACGTCGAAACGGCCGCCGTACTGGAGCTCGCGGGGCCCGAGCTAGAACCCGATCACGAAGAGACTGCGGAGCCCGACACTGAGAGCCCGGCCACCGATGACGACCGGCTGGAGATTCGCGAGGCGCAGGCGATTCGCGAGATCGCTGATGCGGTCGCTCGGCACCTCTCCGAAGAGGCGGCAAGCGGGGACCAGACTGACCGGATCGCCCAGGTGCTCGACCTCTCGGTCCTGAGTGCCTGGGAGCGTCTGGCGCTGACCTCCGCCGGGAACTCCGGCGATGACCTGCTTCCAAGCATCATCGTCGTCGGCTCGCTCCTCCGAAAGCGGGACGAGCTGGAGGAGGACCTAGCCGACCTGGGACTCTCCGCCGACCGACTCGAGGAGAAATGGGTCGACCGCCTCGACGCGCGGATTCAGAAAGCCATCGCGCAGAACCTCCGGGAAAACAACCACGCCGAGGCTAAGCGCCTCTCTCAGACCCGCGCCAAGTTCCTCTATCGTTTTCTGGAGGCGCGGCGTCGCGCACAGGCGGTCGCGCTTCGAAATCGCTCCAAGGACGAGCGCCCTTCGGAGGAGAGAACCTACGAACGGGAGTTGCGGCTCCCGCGCGACGAAACTCGGAGGGCACCGAAGCGACGTACTCGGTCCACCCAACCAGAGACGCGTGCGCGCGTCCCCAAGACACCCCTTGTCCTGGCGCTGGCGCTCGCTGCGGTTGCAGTTGCTGCGGCGCTCCAGTTCAACACCACCAAAGACGAGCGAGCGGTGAGCGTGCTGCCACCGGACATCTTGGAAGAGTTCTCTCCCTACCTCGAATCCGGATATCGGGATGGGGTGGGGTTCGGGTTGAGATTCTTCGGCACGCTGACCGACCAATGGAAAGAGCTGCCCGACGAGGAGCAACGCAGGGAGCTCATCCGGATCGGAGATCGGCTCCGCTGGGCCGGGGTCAAGGAGGTGATGCTGTTCGACAAGCAGCGCCGCATGCGCGCTCGTTACCTGAGCGGGAAGCTGCTCCACCCGGAGACCAGGCAGTAGCGGACGCTGCTTCTGCCCGAGCCCCCGCTCCCCTCTAGATGTCCAGAACGGACCTCAGAGGACCACGATGTCTCAAGATTCCACCCCTCCGTCCCGATACGCACGCGGGTCGGCCTGGCTGGCCTCTGGCCGCGCGACCTGCCGATTGCTGAAGTGTCTGGACCCGTTGCAGGGGACTGGAACATGAGCGCGACGGATAGACGTGTAGGCGGCTTCACGCTCCTGGAACTCGTCACGGTGGTCGCAATTCTCGGGATCCTCGCAACCCTGGCGGTCTCGGGGTTCACCAGCTCCGTCCAGCGGACCCGACGGGGTGAAGCGTTCCAGACGCTCCGTGCCATCTCGCTCGCGCAGACTACCTTCTTCGTTAGCAACGACTTCTACGGTGACACCTTCGAGGAGATCGGGTTCGAGCTCGACGGCGGGAGGCGCGTAGATGAACGGACGATCGAGGGCCCCGTTTATACCTACACGATCACCGCTCTCGAGCTCGATGGGACTCCCCGAGCCAACTACCGGGCCATCGCCAGCGGAAACCTCGATCCGAGCGACGATCTGCTCGACGTCATCATGATCGAGAACCAGCTGACGATCGTGGACAACTGAGCCTCGGAGGCCCGGGTTGCATCGGGATCATCGGGAAGGAAGGCCGATCATGAACAGACGAGACAGACTCAGGGCGTTTGCACTCCTCGGAATCGCCGGGCTCCTGCTCGTGGTCGCCGCCACGGACGCGCACGGGGACCGCGTCGTAAACGCCAACGAGCCCGTCGTGATCTTCGACGACATCCGGAAGACGGTGACGACCGTGGAGTCGCGTTCCTTCCCCCCGAAGACCGTGGCCCCCGCCATCGACCCTGGCCCCGATTGGGGAGACAACGACAGTCCGGTGCCGGCCGCTCCCCGCCCGACCTTCGACGACAGCAGCCCCGGGGTTCTCGAAGGATGGCCGGGGACCCCCCCGACGGCAGGGCCGGGTGGGCCGGGCCCGTCCTCGCCCCCCCAAGCCTGGCCTCGCAATCCGCGCAGACCGTTGGATGGATGGAGACCGTCGGCGGGCCCTCCTCCGCCAGGCGGCAACACCCCTGCGGATCCGGGGCGCCGCACGTCGGGAACGGACGACGATCCCGGCAACGACTCAACGACGGGCCCGGGATCGCGACCCTCGGAAGTTCTTCGATTCACGCGTCCCGCGTCGACGACCGGAGAGGTGACCGTGACAACGGAGGACGGGAGCGTCGGATCCGCGGAGATCGAGAGCTCGGACCCGAATAGCGATCGACCCGAGACCCCGTAGTCGCAGGTGACGCAGGAGTGCGTGTGGAGGGCGTCTCGACCCGCCCACTGGAGCGTCGCGCCGAAGGAATCTCTCGGGCGGGTTCAGTGCCGGGCCCCATTGCCCGATCCGGTGAAGGGAGGGTGCGCATCGGGGCGACAACCCTGCGGAAAATCGCGCCCTCGACCAGCGGAGGAGCCGAGCCGATGTCCAGCAGGCGCACTACGCCGATGAGCCGTTTGGCCACGACACGGAGCCGCGTCACGCGAGGTACCCGCGATGTCTAGCGAAGCCGAGCACCCAGGCCGACAGGGGGACGGTGGGTCCGCCGCCCGGGTCCGTCGCTACACGATGCTCCGTGCGGCGCAGCGGGCGCTCTATCCGATGCGCCCGATGCCGGGATCGCTCCCCGCAGAGCGGGCGCTACGCGACATCCGCCAACGCCTCCGGGCGATCGGGCCCGATCCCCAGGCGCCGGAGGAGGACCCGGTCTATGCGACTCTCGAGGCGCGCCTTGGCGCGCTGCAGGAGGTGGACGAGTCGCTAGCCGAGGTTTCGCGAGAGCTCCGAGCGATCGCGGAACGGATCAGCTTTGCCGAGATTCGGGCGACCCTCCCTCAGCTCTGTGAAACACGCCCGGACGAGGTTGCGGCTCTGCTCGACCTATGCCTCGAAGACGAGCAGGTCTTCGCTCCGCTCCGGCACCTGATCGATTACCTAGTCACCCTGCTCTCGACGGTTACGACGGATGCCAACCGCGCGGTCTGGTCCGATCCAGTGGGCGCCACGCCACGACTGCGGGAGGTCTGCGAGAGCTTCGCGGATTACGACCCCGCCGAGGTTCGAGCTCACTGCGAGACGTTCGACCGGGCAATTCTGGAGCTTCCCCGGCAGGAGTCGCTCGAGCCGGTGATGCACGGAATGCGCGACTACAAGGCCCAGGTGGGCCGTCTCATGCTCGTGCCGGAAGTGCTTCAGCGGATCGTCGAGTACAACGTCGCGGTCTCGAATCGACTCGAGGAAGTACTCGAGGCGGAGCGGACACTCGTCGAGGCGGAGGCCCACACCCCCTCCCTGGGCCAGCTCGCCTCGGAGCAACACGAGCCGACGGAGGCGGAGACCCAGCCCGCAGGGCCACCGTCGATCTGGCGCCTCGAGGGATCCGACCTGGAGGCTCGAGAGGGCCAGGCGCTGTTCGAAATCGCCGAGGAGCTGCGCAAGCACCTCTCCGGCGGCCGGCTCGACAAGGGGACATCAGGCAGGATCGCTCGAGCGCTCGACGTTTCACCGCTCAGCACGTGGGAGAACGAGGCTTTCACTGGAGCGGAGGACAACCACGAGGCCGAGCTCCTCAGGACCGTGATCGTCGTCGGTCTGCTTCTTCGGCAGATCGACGAGGAGCAGGAACTGCTCGAGGGCACGGGACTGGAGCTGGAGCGTTTGAAGAACACGTGGGTCCCACACCTCGATCAGAAGTTCCAGGAAGCCATTTCCGCGTCGCTGGGTGGGGACTCGTATCAGTCGGCGAAGCAGCTCGCTCAGACCAAAGCCAAGTTTCTCTATCCGAATCTCAAGCGGCGCGTAAGACCGGAGGGCCAGCGGCCCTACGCGGCCGCAGCGGAGGGGGCGCGGCGCCCCGATGCCAGGCCGGCGGGAGTCGCGTCGAGGACGCGCGACCGAAGAGGCCCTCGACGGGCCACGCCCCAGGGAGACACCCGGGGAAAGGCGCCACGGTCTCGCTGGGTTGCCGCCGTCGCGGGCGTCGGCATTCTGCTCCT
>DAOUZG010000251.1 GCA_030665705.1 Deltaproteobacteria bacterium
AAGAGACGTCCATCGGGGGAGACGGCCACGTTGCCGGGTGGAAATTCCAGATTCGCGACGACCTGGAGTGCACGCACGGGCAGCTCCGGGTCCGAGGTCCGGTCTTCGAAGTTCACATCCCCCCCGCCATACCGGAGCCGGATTCCAACCAGCAGCAGTGCCACCAGGCACAGGAGGATGAGTACCAACCTTCCGAGAAGCTTCATCTTTATCTCCCAGTCACCGATGCCCGCGCCTCTTCCTTCGACGCCGGCATCTCTCACGCCAGTCCGAGTCGCGCGAGCTGGTCGTCCGGCGCGTCGATCTCGCGAAGCGCCTCCCGCAGGCGCTCGGCCAGCTCCTTCTCCAACGGAGTGCCTTTCAGGTTCTCCTCCTCGAGCGGGTCGCTGTGCAGGTCGTAGAGGTGATTCCCGCTGAAGTTGCCGTAGGCCCAGTATGGGAGAGCATCGCCCCCCTGCAGCGGTTGCCGGATGACGGGAACGCGCGTTCCGGGCATACGGTCGAGAAACGCGCGGTCGTCCGGGGGAGGAAGCCGAAGCTGCCTCGCGCGGTAGACCGGCATGGTCGACCAGCGGTTCGACCAGAGGCTCAACGGCTCGTTCTGATGCTCGGGGGCTCGGGCGTACTTGTACCGCCCGTCGATCAGATGCACCTCTCGTCCCCAGATCCCGAGCAGCGCGTGGTCCCGGACGGACCGAACCTTGCCGAGGATCAGCGGGATGAGCGAGACGCCGTGGGTCAGGTGTTGCGGCTTTGCCCCGAAGAGATCCATCAGCGTCGCGAAAAGATCCACATTCGTTGTGAGAGCGGGTTCCACGCGGGGTTCAACTCCCGGCCACGCAATGAGCAGCGGCGTGTGACCGAGTGCCTCGAAGATGGGCGAGGGGGGCTTCCCGAACAGATCCTTCTCGCCCAGGTAGTGGCCGTGGTCCGTGCAGACGATGACGGCCGTATCGTCCCAGAGATGGTTCCGGTCGATCGCGTCGAGGACTCGCCCGAACCAGGCGTCGATCATCGTCAGCTTTGCGCCGTAGCAGGCCCGCACCTGCCGGGCCTCCCGCTGGCTGACCACACCCTTTTCAACCGCCCCGATGGCATAGGGCGGCCAGATCAGGTGGGGGCCCTCCCAGTCAGGGTCGTAGAGCGAGGCGTAGGGCTCCGGCGTGTCGAACGGCTCGTGCGGGTCGAACTCGTCGACGAACAGCAAGAACCGGTCGTGGTGTGGGGCGTGCTCGTCGATCCAACGGGCGGCCGCCGTCATCGTCCGGGGTCCCGGAAAGTCCGCCTCGCTCCGGAAGTAGCCGCGCGAGTTGTCGTACGGCATCTGCCCGCGGCGAAACGACGGCGCCCCGATCCAGCTCGGGTCGGGCCGGGTCTTCCAGGCATCCCCTTCGTGACCTCGCTCGTACTCCCAGGCGGTGAAGTCCGTGTGGTAGTTCTCCCCGCCCGTCTCGAACAGATGCGGGTGATCGGTGACCAGCATCGTGGTGACACCGGCCTCGCCCAGATAGTCGGTCAGGGCTCGCTCCCAGATCTCGATCGAGCCCCACGGCCTCCACAGGAAATCGAGCGAGCCGCAGAGGAGGTCATGGCGTGCCGGGATGCAGGGAAGCGACCCCGAGTAGTGGGTCTCGAATCGCACGGCCCGCCGCGCGAACCGGTCCAGATTGGGCGTGGCAAACTCCGACCCGCCGTAGGCGCCCAGCATGTGACGGTTCAGGCTGTCCATCAGGACGACGATCGCACGCCGGGGAGGAAGATCGTGGCTCATCCGCGGTAGTCTAGCAGTTGGGTTAGCGCCCGGTCGGTCCACGGGACGCCGGAAATCGCGCGGTGTGGGATCGCGCCCGCGCTCGGGAGGAGAAGATGGCACTGGAACGGGTCAGGCTGGGATTTTGCGGGGTGGGACGCATCGCGGACCTGCAGTGTTTGGGGTATCTCGAGCACCCCCGGTGCGACATCGTGGCGGTCTGCGACCCGGAGGAGGGCCGCGCCAGAGAGCGCGCCAGCGCCTGGGGTGCGCAGCGCGTCTACACCGACGCCGAACAGCTCTTTCGGGATCCGGACATCGATGCGGTCGAGATCCTGACGCCACACGAACTCCACGCGACCCAGACGGTCGCCGCGCTCGAAGCGGGGAAGCACGTCTCTCTTCAAAAGCCCCCGACCCGCACGCTCGAGGAATTCGAGGCCGTCGCCCGCGCTGCCGAGAGATCCGATCGTGTCCTTCGGGTGTTCGAAAACTTCATGTACTATCCCCCGCACCAGAAGGCGAAGGACCTCATCGACCAGGGGGCGATCGGAGACCCGATCTCGATCCGCATCAAGACTGCCGGCGGGCGGATGGGCGAGGGATGGAATATCGAGCCGGCGACCCAGGCCTGGCGGATGGACCGGGAGAAGTGCGGGGGAGGGCCGGTGACCTTCGACCACGGGTACCACTGCTACCACATGGGGCGCTTCTTCATTCCTGCTGAGGTCGAGCGGGTGCATGCCTTTATCCACTGGACGCAGTTGGCCGAGGACGCCTGGCACGACGGGCCGGCGCTCATCTCGTGGCGCTATGGGGGAGAGCCGACGCGGTACGGCTCGTGGGAGATCATCGCATCGCTCGAGATGCGCGTTCGCTCCAAGTACTACGTGAGCGACGACCGGATGGAGATTCACGGCACCGAGGGGATCATCTGGGTCACTCGGTGCACGGGAAAGCTGCTCGAGGAGCCCTCGGTGATTCTCTACCGGGAGGGGGAGACCCAGGCGTTCCACGATCTTCCTGTCGACTGGGCTGAGTCGTTCCGTCTGGGAGGGCTCGACTTCGTGGACGCGCTTCTCGAGGGGCGTCAGCCTCCGCAGGGTGTCGACGAGGCGAGGCGGACACTGGCTTTTGCCCTCGCGGCGTGTCGGAGCGCGGACGAGGGTCGCGAGGTTGAGGTCGAGGAGATTCTGAAACCCTAGAACCCATCTCAAAAACCCACTCCCGTCGCCAGGTCGCCCTGGCTCGGTCCGGGGTTTCTGAGATGGGTTCTAGCCCTCGGTGAGCCTACCGACCCGGCTCGACCTGCCGGAGTCGCAGTGCTGCAATCACCGCGAGGCCGACCGGCCCGCAGCCGACGACGACCGCCGAATCGCCGGCCTCGAAGCTGGCTTTCGCCACGGCGTGGATGCCCACGGCCATCGGCTCCGGCCTCGCGGGCGGCCTCGACCAGACCACCTCGATCCCCCCGGACGGCACCGCTTCCCGCTCTTCCGCT
>DAOUZG010000157.1 GCA_030665705.1 Deltaproteobacteria bacterium
TCAGCCGGCGCGCCCCCCGTTTTGCTGCTCGACCTCGCCTATACAGCGGTCCGTCTCCTCCGCCGGCGGCTCCGATACGCGAGACTGGGTCAAAGAGAATGAATTCTAACCCCCTCGCCTCTCGACAGCCCCCATCGGCAAGGGGAGAGCGTTCCGGGGGTTCCGTCGGGCTTCGTCTCAGGATTTACATCCCGGGACCAGTCGAATATGTTGACTTGCCGCTCACCAGAGGGTTGCCGTGAAGGATCACGACTCAGGTCGAAGCGCCGACGCACTCACCCGCGTCCGGACGGAACGGGCGCAGGCTATCGCCGCTGCCGGGGGGATCGAGCGAGCCGTCGCGAGGGGCGCCGTTCCCCGGCGGATCGACACGACGCTGTCGGAGGCGATCGTCCTCGGGTTGCTGCGTCAGGAGGTGACTCGCTTCCTCTGTGTTCTCGGCCACGGGTCTACGGAAGTCGGCGAAGTCCTCCGGATCTACGCGGATGCGGGCCTGCTCGAGACCTACAACGTCCGTCATGAGACCGAGGCGTCTCACGCCGCCGCGGCGCTTCGATGGGTGACCGGCGAAAAGGCGGCCGTGGTCACCTCGATCGGTCCGGGAGCGCTGCATGCCCTGGCCGGCTCCCTGGTCCCAGCCAGTGACGGACTCGGAGTCTGGTATCTGTTCGGCGACGAAACGACGGAGGACGAGGGGCCGAACATGCAGCAGATCCCAAAACATGAGCAGAACCTCTTCCTCCGGCTCTGTGCAACGATGGGAGACGCGTATACGCTCCACACGCCTGAGGCGGTAGGCACGGCGCTCCGTCGGGGTCTCGTCACCGTCGATCACCCCCATCGGCCGGGCCCGTTCTACCTCCTTCTCCCGCTAAACACGCAGACTGCCGTTCTCGAGGCTTTTAACCTCGATGAGCTTCCCGTCGGCACCCCTCCCCGTCTCGGAGCTGCTCCTGCGGGCCGCGCCTACGTCGAGGCCACAGACGCTCTCCTGCAGGCCCAGAGGATCGTCGTCAAAGTAGGTGGCGGAGTCCGCGAGGCAGGTTCTCGACTGGTCGAGTTCCTCGAGTTGATCGATGGGGTCGCCGTCCTCAGTCCGCTCATGACCGGAGTCATCCCGTTCGCACATCCGCGCAACATGCTGGTCGGCGGATCGAAGGGCACCCTTTGCGGGAACTACGCCATGGAAGGGGCAGATCTGCTGGTGGCGATCGGGAGTCGATCCGTCTGCCAGTCCGACTCCTCGCGTACCGGCTACCCCGCGGTCAAGCACGTCATCAACATCAACACCGACGTGCGGGCTGCCATGCACTACTCGAAGACGACGGCGCTCGTCGGTGACGCGGGGCCCACACTCGAACGGCTCATCCAGGAGCTGAAAGATCGTGGCGCCGCAGCGCCTCGCGCGACCTCTCCCTGGCTGGCCGCCTGCCGTGCCGAGCGCGAGAAGTGGGAGGCGTACAAGCGGGAGCGCTACGAGGCACCCACCCTCCACGACGAGGTGTGGAAGGAATCCGTGCTGACCCAACCCGCCGCGATCAAGGTGGCCACGGACTGGGCCCGGGAAAGGGACGCCGTCACCTTTTTCGATGCAGGGGATGTCCAGGCGAACGGCTTTCAGATCGTCGAGGACGATCGGCTCGGCCGAACCTTCAGCGAGACAGGCGCGAGCTACATGGGGTTCGCGGTCTCCGCGCTTCTCGCGACGAGCCTGACGACGAAACCGTTCTACGGACTTGCCGTCACAGGAGACGGATCATTCACCATGAACCCGCAGATCCTGATCGACGGCGTACAGCACGGAGCGCACGGCTGCATCCTGCTTCTCGATAACCGCCGAATGGGAGCGATCGCGGCGCTTCAGACTGCCCAGTACGACCAGGAGTACGCCACCGGAGACAGGGTCGAGGTGGACTACGTGGCGTGGGCGCGCGCCGTCGCGGGCGTCGGGGCCTTCGATGGGGGCCGGTCACCGCAGGCGCTGCGGGATGCGCTCGACCGCGCCTTCGCGCACGAAGGGATCTCGCTCGTGAGCGTGCCCGTCTACTACGGTCCCCATTCGCTGGGGGGCCTTGGGGCGTTCGGGCGCTGGAACGTCGGGAACTGGGTCCAGGAGACGCAGCGGCTGAGACACACAACCGGGCTTTAGCTCAATCGATCGGGTGGACTGATGGAAGTTCCGAATCGCATGTACATCGAGGGCGAATGGGTCACCTCCACAGACGGCGCGACGATGCCGATCATCGACCCCGCGACCGAGGAGCAGGTCGACACGGTGCCCCGTGCTACCGCTGAGGATCTGGACCGAGCCCTCGAGGCAGCCGAGCGCGGATGGCGCGTTTGGCGCGAGACCGATGCCTGGACGCGCAGCAACACTCTGCGGCGTGTTGGAGCTCTCATCCGCGAGCGCGCCGAGGCGATTGCCCCGGTGATCACCGAGGAACAGGGCAAGCCACTCGGCGAGGCGCGTGGCGAGATCATGGCCGCCGCCGACCAGTTCGACTGGAACGCGGACGAGGCACGCCGGATCTACGGACGCTCCCTCGAGAGTCACTCTAGATCGGAGCGGCTCATGGTCATCCATCAGCCGATCGGACCCGTGGCGGCGTTTTCCCCGGGAAATTTCCCGGTTCTACTTCCCGCCCGCAAGATCGCGCCCGCGCTGGCCGCAGGCTGTTCGATCATCGTGAAGCCTGCAGAGGAGACGGTACGGAGCTGTCTCTACCTTGCACAGGCGTGCCACGACGCGGGAGTACCTGCGGGAGTCATGAACGTGGTCACCGGTGAGCCTGCGCAGATCAGCACCCACCTCATCCGCTCGCCGGTGATTCGGAAGGTGTCGCTTACCGGGTCTCTCGCGGTCGGCAAGGAACTGATGCGCCTCTGCGCCGAGGAGCTCAAGCCCGTCGCCATGGAGCTCGGCGGCCACTCGCCCGTCCTGGTCTTCGAAGATGCCGATCTCGAGTTCGCCGCTGAGACCGCTGCGCGTGCAAAATTCAGGAACAACGGTCAGGTGTGCATCGCAGCGAGCCGCTTCTACGTGCAGCAGAGCATTGCGGAGCCCTTTCTCAAGCGCTTTGTCGATGTCACGCAGTCCCTTCGGGTGGGCAACGGCCGGGATCCGGACACCGACGTGGGCCCACTCTGCAGCCGGCGGCGCCTAGAGGCGACCGAAGCCCTGGTCCGGGATGCCGTCGACAAGGGCGCGAGCCTGCGGACGGGGGGCGGGCGGCCTCGCGAGCTCCGGAAGGGCTTCTACTATCTCCCGACCGTTCTATCGGACGTAAGCGCAGAGATGCGGATTCTTCAGGAGGAGCCCTTCGCCCCGATCGCACCGATTGCGACGTTCAACGATCTAGAAGACGGAATCGAGAAGGCCAATGCATCGAACTACGGGCTGGCAGCCTACATCTTCACACGCGACACCGCGACCCTGTTTCGGGCTTCGGAGGGCCTGGAGGCCGGCATGGTCGGCGTCAATAACATGGTGATTGCCTCGGCGGAAATGCCCTTTGGCGGTATCAAACAGTCGGGATTCGGACGTGAAGGAGGTGCGGAGGGTGTCAAGGGCTACACCGTAACCAAGTACATCAACGTTCGGCTATGAGATGAGACCTTCATGACGCGGACCAAGGACACGGGCATCTATCGGGGGCTCGCCTCGTACGGCGACCCCGCCTTCAGTCGCTACATGCGGCGAGCATTTCTGGCAGCGAGCGGCTACGACGCCGAAGATCTCGAGCGCCCGATCGTCGGGATCGTCGACACCAGCTCCGATTACAATCCCTGTCACCGACAGATGCCCGAACTCATCCAAGCTCTGAAGCGCGGTGTCCTCGAGGCCGGCGGTCTGCCCTTTGCCTTTCCAACGATCTCCCTCCACGAAATCCTCACGCATCCGACGACGATGCTCTACCGCAACCTCGCGGCTCTCGAGACCGAAGAGATGATCCGAGCCCTCCCGATGGACTCGGTCGTGCTCGTCGGAGGTTGCGATAAGACCATTCCCGCGCAGCTCATGGCCGCGACATCCGCGAACGTCCCGGCGATCTCGCTGGTGACGGGCTCGATGCAGGCAGGACACTGGCGTGGTGAACGTCTAGGTGCGTGCACGGATTGCCGCAGCTACTGGAGCCAGTACCGCGCCGCCGAGATCGATGAGAAGGAGATCGCGGAGGTCGAGCAGGCGCTCTGTGCGACGGCGGGCACGTGTATGGTGATGGGAACCGCCTCCACGATGGCCTGCCTCGCCGAAGCGCTGGGGGTGATGCTACCCGGTGGCGCTTCGCCGCCATCGGGCTCCGGGGACCGGCTCCGAAACGCGGTCGCGACGGGCCGCAGAGCCGTCGGTCTCGCGGAGGATCCCATTCGTCCGCGGGACGTCCTCACCGCGCCCGCCTTTCGAAATGCCCTCACGGTGTTGAGCGCCCTCGGAGGATCAACTAATGCGATTCTCCACATCCTCGCGATTGCGCGGCGGGCCGATGTCGCTCTCTCGCTCGACGATTTCGATAAGGTCTCGCGGGAAGTGCCGTTGCTCGTGGATCTGAAGCCGGCCGGCAGCGGGTACATGGAGGACTTTCATCGGGCGGGGGGCCTCCCGGCCTTGCTCCGGGCGCTGGAGCCGCGGCTGGATCTCTCCACCGTGGGCATTTCCGGGAGGCCGCTCGGAGACCTGCTCCAGGAGACCCCCCCGCCCGGTCCCTGGCAGTCCACCATCCGCTCACTCGAGCAGCCCGTGGGGGAGGCCGGCGCGCTGGTGACGCTCCGAGGAAGCCTCGCGCCGGACGGAGCCGTCCTCAAGAAGGCGGCAGCCTCCACCGCGCTGCTTCGCCACAGAGGCCCGGCCATCGTCTTCGACTCACCGGAGGATGCTGCGACGCGGATTGACGATCCGAGTCTGCAGGTCACCCCCGATCACGTGCTGGTTTTGCGGAATGCGGGTCCGGTCGCAGCCGGTATGCCGGAGGCCGGGTCTCTCCCCATTCCCCGGCATCTGGCCCGAGGGGGCGTGCGCGACATGGTGCGCATTTCCGATGCCCGAATGAGCGGGACGGCCTACGGAACGATCGTGCTCCACTGCGCCCCGGAGGCAGCGGTGGGCGGCCCGCTCGCCCTGGTTCGAGACGGGGACACGATCGAGCTGGACGTATCCGCCCGTCGAATCGATTTGCTCGTTGAGGAAGGGACGCTCGCGGAGCGTCGTTCGGAGTGGAGGCCGACAACCCGACCCGAGCGCGGCTGGCCCCGCCTCTACGCCGAGCACGTCCT
>DAOUZG010000040.1 GCA_030665705.1 Deltaproteobacteria bacterium
CTTCACGTCGTTGCTACGAAGCCGGCCTCATAAGCGTTTCGGGCCTGTCCGCGTCGTTGGTCCAGCAGAGCGCTAGGAATTCTCAGGTATTCCTTTCACGCTCCCGCCCGTGGCCCCCCTCTCCGTAGCCTGCTCCAACGGAGGTATATCCCCCAATGCGGAGTGGTGCCCCACGCCGTTGTATTCGCGTCGGCAGTCTTGTATAGCGTGTCGAGCGTCGAGGCCTTGAGCAGTTGCGGGCGCGGGCGACCGCTCGTTCGTCTTCTGCCGCCGTGCCTCAGACCTCACGGTTTCCACGCCAGAGTGGAGATCCGGGCGTTACCAGAAAGCCGGACCGTTCGCCTACAATGGCTGGCGCGCCTGAGGAGAAGACCCCATGCCGAGCCACCAGCTCGAAGCGATCGTCCAGATGCTCCGTTCCCGCCCGGACCCCGGAAGCTTGACCGTGCAGGAGCGAAGAGCCGGATTCGAGACCCTGGCCCAGCTCCTCCCCGTTCCTCCGGACGTGCGGTGCGAGGAGGTAGATGCGGCTGGGGTCAGGGCGGAGTGGTTGACCCCAACGGATGCGGCGACAGACCGTGTCCTTCTGCACCTGCACGGCGGTGGCTACGTGGTGGGATCGCTCGGCACGGTCCGCCAGCTCGCGGCACGGATCGCGCAGGCCGCCGGTATCCGTTGCCTGTCGGTCGACTATCGACTGGCACCGGAGCACCCATTCCCTGCCGCGGTCGAGGACGCGACCGCGGCCTACCGCTGGCTCGTCGGGACCGGTGTGGATCCCTCGAATGTGGTTCTATCGGGCGACTCCGCCGGGGGCGGGTTGGTCATCGCAACTCTCGTCTCGCTGCGCGACGCGGGTGACCCTCTCCCCGCCGCAGGCGTGTGTCTCTCCCCGTGGGTCGATCTGGAGGCAACCGGTCAGACGATGACGACCAAGTCCGGCGTCGATCCAATGGTCGAGAGGAAGGGGCTACTGGAATTTGCCGACTACTACCTCGGCGGAGCGGATCCACGGACGCCCCTGGCTTCTCCGATCTATGCCGATCTCCACGGGCTTCCTCCGATCCTGATCCAGGTCGGGACCGCCGAGGTTCTGCTCGATGACGCCAACCGGCTGGCGACCCGCGCCCGGGACGCAGGTGTCGACGTGACGCTCGAGCCGTGGGAGGAGATGATCCACGTCTGGCACTTCTTTGCCGCACTGCTTCCCGAGGGGCAGCAGGCGGTCAACCGGATCGGCGAGTTCATCCAGAAGCATCTGGGATAGGCGGCACGTTGGAGGGCTCGAGCCTCGCGCCCGGCTGACAGAGAGGTTCGGAGGAGTACGAGCGCATGGACGCGAGCTTCCGCTTCAACCCGTTCGACGATGCGACGCGGCGTGATCCTTACCCGACCTACACACAGGCGCGTCGCGAGTGTCCCGTCTACCTCCATCCGGACTTTCCGATTGTCTCGATCTTCCGGTACGCCGACGTCCAGGCGATCCTGAAGGATCCGGGAACGTGGTCGAGCCGCTTCGGCCCGCCCCCCGGCGTGAACCCCGAGCTGGTGGGCGAGCCGAGCCTGCTCGGCACGGATCCGCCCGAGCACACCCGGCTGCGGTCCCTCGTCAATCAAGCCTTCAAGCCCAGCATCATCCGTCGTCTGGAGCCGCGGATCGAGCAGCTTGCCTACGAGCTTCTCGACGAGGCCGTCGAAGAGGGGCAGGTGGACTTGGTCGAGAAGTTCGCAACCCCGCTTCCGGTCATCGTCATTGCCGAGATCATGGGGGTTCCTCCGGAGGACCGGGAGCAGTTCAAGCAGTGGTCGGACGCCGTCGTAGCCAACCTAGGGGCGGGTCTATTCGTTCCGCCCACCGATGATCAGCTCCGCGCTCGCCGACCTCTCTTCGATGAGATGGGGGCCTACTTCTCAGAGCTGGCCGAGGCGCGGCGCCGTGACCCCCGCGAGGATTTGCTCACGGGCCTGGTCCAGGCCGAGTACGAAGGGTCGAAGCTCACCCACGGCGAGATGATTCGCCTGCTCGTTTTGCTGCTCGTCGCCGGGAACGAGACGACGACGACCCTGATCGTCGCTGCGGTCCAGGAGCTTCTCGACCACCCGGAGGAGCTTACACGCCTTCGCACCTATCCGGAGCTGATGCCCTGCGCCGTTGATGAGGTGTTACGCCACTGGTCCCCCGTCCAGCTGGACCCGCGACGGGCGACCCGGGACGTTGAGCTCCATGGCCAGAAGATCCGCGCCGATCAGATCGTCGTCTGTTGGCTCGGCTCGGCGAATCGAGATGAGGCCCTGTTCGAACGTCCGGAGCGCTTCGTCCTCGATCGGCAGGACAACCGGCACCTCACCTTCGGGTTCGGACCCCACTTCTGCCTGGGGTCCAACCTCGCGCGCCTCGAGGGTCAGGTTGCCTTGCGCGCACTCCTGGGCCGGACGCGGGACTTCGAGCGGACGGACGACGATCCGCTTCCGCTTCACCCGAGCATCGTGTTCCGAGGGTTTACCCGGTTGCCTTTGCGCCTGGTTCCGGCCTAGCGCGTACGCAGGAGGTTTGCATCGTGAAGTTCGGTCTCACCACCGTGAATGCGGGCCCTTTCGGGTTTCCCGAGACGTTCGAGGTCCTGGTTCAGACAGCGGAGGAGGTAGGCTTCGAATCGATCTGGACGCTCGAGCACGTCGTCATACCCGTCGGCTATCGCTCGGTCTATCCTTTTACCCGCGACGGGCGGATGCCCGGCCCGGACAACGTTCCGATCGAGGATCCGCTGCTCCCGCTCTCGTACGCCGCTGCGATCACCACCAAGCTCCGGCTCGGCACGGCGATCATCATTCTCCCCCAGTGGCAACCGGTATACGTCGCTAAGGCACTTGCCACTCTCGACGTGCTCTCGCGCGGCCGTGCAATCCTCGGCGTGGGGATCGGCTGGCTCAAGGAGGAGTTCGCGGCGGTCGGTGCACCCTTCGCGGAGCGCGCCGCCCGCACCGAGGAGTCGATTCGGGCGATCCGATCGCTCTGGAAGGAGAAGCCGGAGCCGTTCGAAGGGCGGTTCTACCGATGGTCTCCCCTCGAGTCCAACCCGAAGCCCGTTCAGAAGCCCGGCGTTCCCGTCGTCATGGGGGGACACGCCGAACGTCCGGCCCGTCGGGCGGCGCGCATCGCGGATGGCTTCTTCCCGATGTACGGGAGTCTGGAGCAGCTCGCGAGCTGGATCGCGGCGCTTCGGGACGAGTGCGCGAGGATCGGACGGGACCCGGCCGAGGTCGAGATCACGTCCGGGATGATCCCGCCGAACCCCGATCTCGTCGAGCGCTACGCGGAGCTCGGGGTCTCCCGCCTCGCCGTGCCGCCCCCGGCCTTCGATCCCGACGGTATTCGTCGAGGCCTGCACGAGTTCGCAGACCGGTTCATCGCGCGCTTCTAGTCGATTTGCGGCGGGAGACGTTCGGACTCGGTTGCCCGCACGCGAATGCTCCCCCCGACGGTCCGCAGCAGCAGAGGGGGGCCTCCGCCGTTCACGTTCGCGATCAGCCGTCGCCGGCTCTGCTCGAGGCTCACGACATCGCAGTGGTCGATGCGGATCGTCCCGCCGCTCGTGCGTGCCTCCAGATCCGTGCCCGCGTCCTCGGGAAAGCCCACCTCGATCGAGCCCCCGCCCGTTTCGAGGCTGCCTTCGGGCTCGTCTACGAACGACACGCGGATGCCTCCCCCGGCGGTCCGCGCTTCCACCGGTCCATCCACCGCGGCGAGGTGGATGGTCCCGCCTGCCGTCCTCGCCTCCACCCGACCCGCCACGTCGTCGCCCCGGATCGATCCCCCGGTGCTCTGAGCTCGGAGGTTTCCCTCGAGCTCCTCCACGTGTATGGAGCCGCCCTGCGTCCGGAGCCGGGCTGAGCCAGCGACCCGCCGAAGCTTGACCGAGCCGCCCGCCGTCTGAACCGTCACCCCACCCGAAACCTCCTCCACTCGAACATTCCCCCCCCCGGTTCGGATATCGAGGGAGTAGTTGGGAGGGATCTCGACGCTGACCCGAACACGCGTACCCGGGAAGAGCCGGGCGAGCCAGCTGTCGATATCCGCGTCGAGCTCGAGGTCGTCCCCCTTCCGGGCCAGGTAGAACATCACCAGGTGCGCACCCCAGCCCCGGGCCTCGGCCCGGATGTGCACCTCGTCCCGATCCTGTTCGGTGACATCGACCGATCCACGATCCAGGTCGAGGAAGAGCGTTCCGCCCGGGGAAACCGGTACGCGCTCCTCGAGGAACTCCTCCCTCCGGACGGGGAGGCTCCCGGTTTGGCTCTCCATGAGCTCCGTTCTCTCCTCTCGCGCGTCCATCTTCCCCTCCCACGCGCGCCGCCGCCAAGCCCCGGCCTGCAACTTGGGTGCCGCGTCCCGGGCCGGCCCACGGGCGTTCCAATCGGGCCGTGGGGCCTGATAAGCCTTTTCCGCAGGCCCGGCCTACCTCTTCCCGCAGACCCCACTACGGCCCTCGGTGCAGGGGGGGGGGTGCACCTGAAGGGCCCGGGCTGCGGCCGGCTCGACCGGGCGCCTCGCAAATCGCCGGAGCCGCTCACCCGCCCTTGGCACGGGGGTTGCTGTCGCAGCCAGCCGTGAGAACGTTTTCAAACCCTCACCGCGCGACCCATACTACGGGAGCGATGGGACCTCCCCAGGAGAACGGCACGCCGGGAGCCGAGAGGAAGCGTTTGAGCTGGGATTTCCAGGAGGAGCCGCGGCGCGCGCGTCGCCGCAAGCGCTCCTCCCTGAGCCCGGAGGAGCGCCTCTACCAGGAGGCCCAACGGGCCGTGGAGCGGAAGATCCGCTTCTTCCGCCACCTGTTCGTGTACGCCCTCGTCCTCGCGGGGCTCGCCGTCGCACGGGTTCCGTTCTTCGTGGTAGCGCTCGTCGCGATCTTCTGGGGCGTTGGTGTCGTCAGCCAGTTCTTCTCCGCCATCGTTGCCCCTTCTCTCCGGCGCGAGTGGATTCAGACGGAAGTCGACCGGAAGGTGACCAAGACCGTGTCGCGTGAGAGGCGGGAGCTCGAGGGTCAGCACGTGCGGTCTCTCGAGGAGCTCGCGGCATCGATCGCACACGAGATCCGGAATCCCGTAACCGCGGCGAAGAGCCTGGTTCAGCAGCTGGTCGAGGATCCGGCCGGCCCGGACAACGAGGAATATGCACGGGTCGCCCTTGAGGAGCTCGACCGCGTCGAGCGGTCGATCGCGCACCTGCTCCGCTACGCCCGGGACGAGGAGCTGCGGATGCGGGACATCCGGATCGCCGACGTCGTGGACGTTTCGCTCGAGGCGCTCCGCGACCGGCTCCACAAAGGCGGGGTCGAGATCCGTCGGCGCGTGCACGCCGAAGGAGCGCTGGAAGGGGATCCGGAGCAGCTCCGTCGGGTCGTGGTCAACCTGGTCTCCAATGCCCTCGACGCTCTCGAGGAGAGCGGCACGCCCGACCCGGTCGTGGAGATTGAGACCGGCGAGAATCTGGCCGCGACCGACGTCTGGGTCCGCGTGCGGGACAACGGTCCGGGGATCCCTCCCGAGATCCAGGAAAGGGTCTTCCGGCCCTTCTTTACTTCCAAAGAGAACGGGACTGGCCTCGGCCTCGCCCTCACGCGAAAGGTGGTCGAGGCTCATGACGGAACGATCGAGCTCACCTCCGTTCCCGGTGAGGGGGTCGAGTTCGTCGTAACGCTCCCGAAGGAACACGCCCTGGAGGCCCGAACCGTATGACGCCGCGGATCCTGGTCGTTGACGACGAGCGCGCGATCCAGCTCGCGCTGCGGGGCGTGCTGCGGCGGGAGGGTTACGACGTCGAGATGGTGGGCTCCGGGGAGGAGGCGCTGGCCCGTCTGCGCGACTCGACCTTCGACCTCGTGTTGACAGACCTCGTGCTCGGTCGGGGTCCGAGCGGGATGGACCTGCTCCGCGAGGTGAAGCGGACCCTTCCGGAGACCGTGGTTGTCATGATCACGGCCCACGGGTCGGAGAAGGTGGCGGTCGAAGCGATGAAGCTCGGAGCCGAGGACTACATACCCAAGCCGTTCGACAACGACGAGATCCGGCTCGTGGTCCGCCGGGCTCTCGAGAGGACCCGGCTCGCACGCGAGCACCGGATCCTCCTCGAGCGTGTCCAGCGGGAGTTCGGATTCGACAACCTGATCGGCACGGGTCCCGCCATGCGGGGCGTCTTCGAGACCGTCCGCAAGGTCGCCGAGACCGACCTGACCGTTCTCGTTCGCGGCGACAGCGGCACCGGCAAAGAGCTGGTGGCTCAAGCCCTCCACCAGCACAGCCAGCGACGAACGCGTCCGTTCATCGCGGTGAATTGTGCCGCCATCAGCCGCGAGCTCGTTGAGAGTGAGCTGTTCGGTCACGAGAAGGGCGCGTTCACCGGCGCGGATGCTCGGCGGGTGGGCCGTTTCGAGGCGGCGGACGGAGGAACGATCTTCCTGGACGAAATCGGGGACATGGCGCCGGAGACCCAGGCGAAGGTGCTACGGGTTAGCCAGGAGCGGTCTTTCGAACGTGTGGGAGGCACGCAACCGATCGAGGTCGATGTTCGCATCGTTGCAGCTACGCACCGCGACCTCGAACGCGAGGTCGAAGAGGGACGCTTCCGCGAGGATCTCTACTATCGCCTCCGCGTCGTCGAGATCGCGCTTCCCCCGCTGCGGGAACGTCGGGAAGACATCCCGCTTCTGGCGGAGCGTTTTCTCAAGCAGCTCGCAGAGCGTCTCGGCCGTGACCGCAAACGCCTGAGCGAGGAAGCTCTTGCGGGGCTGGTTCGATACGCGTGGCCCGGAAACGTGCGAGAGCTTCGGAATGCGGTGGAGCAGGCGGCGGTGCTCTCGAGCGGTCCTGCGATCGAAGAGGAGGATCTGCGGCTGGATCCTCGGGCAGCCACCGCGAGTGCTGGATCGGTCGATACGACGCTTCCGTTCCGCGAGGCCAAGCAGGGAGCGGTTGAGACGTTTGAACGGGCGTACCTCCTGCGCGCTTTGCGGGCCCACGGGGGGAACGTCTCCCGGACCGCGGAGGCGATCGGGATGGTACGGCAGAGTCTTCAGCAGAAGATCCGCGAGCTCGGTCTCCGAGACGAAGACTGGAGCTCGGATTCGTAAGGCGCGCCACGGGCGTGCCGTGCAGGTGGGGGGACTCGGCCACCCGATCTCCTGCACGGGAAAAGGAGGATGCGATGACGACCAAGCAACGCCGAGGGCTTCTCGGTCGGCTCAAGAACCTGCTCGAGGGCATGTTCGCGATGTGGGTCCGTAACCGCGAGACGCAGAGCCCGGAGGCGGTTTACGAGCAGGCGATTCGAGAGCGGACACGACAGTACCGCGAGCTCAAACAAGCGGTTGCCGGAATTCTGTACATGCGAAATAAGCTCGGGAGGGAGATCCGCGAGCGAAGGACGGACCTTACGCGTCTACAGGCCGACATCGCTCGGGCGGTGCGGAGAGGGGACGACGAGGTGGCCGTTGCGCTCATCCAGCAGAAGGAGAATCTGGTTCAGGAGCTCGATCACGTGGAGGAAGAGCTCGTGCAGGTGCAGAACGAGGTCGAAGGAGCCAAGGTGAACCTGACCCGGTTCCGGGGTGCGATACGGGCGCTGGAGCGCGAGAGGGCGCGGGCGCTGGCAACACTCGCAAACGCCCGAGCTCGTGAACGCATTCAGGAAGCCCTGCGGGGACTGTCAGTGGACAGCGAGATGCAGGCGCTCGAGTCGGTTCGCGAGTACATCGCCCGACTGGTTTCGGAGAGCCGCCTGGACAAAGAACTCGAGGATGCCGGCCTGCAGGCGCGCATCCGGGAGATCCGCGAGGAGACGCGAACCGAGGCCGCGCGACGCGAGCTCGACGAGCGCAAGCGCCGCCTGCTCCCCGTGATTCCCGCCGGCTCGACGGACGGCGTCCCCGTCCAAGCTACGGGAGCCCAAGCTACGGGAGCCTGAGGTCGGGTCGAACCGGTGGATCACGCGCTCCGGAGGCGAATCGATGACTGAGCTCAAGCCGGTTGCGGAGGCAGATTCAACAGACCGACGAGGATTCTGGGAGCGTCTGTACGGAGCGCTCACGCTCGACGCCGCCGTCTTCGAAGAGGTCCAGCACGACGCCCGATCGATGGCCCAGGCAGCCGGCGTCGTTGGCCTGGCTGCCGTTGCCAGGGGGTTGGGATTCGGCGATATTTTCCATAGCCTGGTGGCTGGATTCGTTGGATGGGTGGTCGCGGCGGCTGCGGTTTGGATCATCGGCGTCAAAATCCTAGAGCACAGGTCCGACTATCCCGAACTCCTTCGAACGGTCGGGTTCGCCACCGCCCCTCGGGTTCTGCTGGTTCTGGGAATCCTGCCCCTCGGGCCCCTTCGCCCCCTGCTCTGGTTGTTCGTGCTCTTTCTCATGGTGATCGCCTTCGTAGTCGCCGTGCGACAGGCGCTGGATGTGACGACCGATCGGGCCGTCTTCGTCTGCCTGGTCGCGGCGTTGCTGAACGTCCTGCCCTCGGTGCTACTCGGGAACATGGCCTGGCTCTGAGCCGAGGCGGGTTCAGACGCAAGCAGGCGTCGATCCTGCGACGGATCTTCGTTGGCGATCCGCGCCGTTCCACAACCTCGAACCGCCCGATCGCGCTGTCAGTCGCGATCCTCCTCCTCGTGTGTGGCGCCTGTACAGCCCACGAGGGGCCTCGCGGGGGGTGGCAGACAGAGTTGCTTCGCGACCATCCGCTGGTCGGAACCGTCTGGGACGTGAGGACCGGCGAGCAGATCGACGTTCTGGAGCTGGCCCGTCGGGCGCGTGCCGCGCGCTTTGTTCTGCTCGGCGAGAAACACGACAACTCGGATCATCACAGGCTCCAGGCCTGGGTTCTCGAGCAGATCGTGGAAGGGGATCGCCGTCCTGCGGTCGCGTTCGAGATGATACGAACCGATTCGGACGAGGCCTTGCGGGCTTACCTCGCAGACCACCCCCGCGACGCGGAGGGTCTTGCTTCCGCCGTCGGCTGGGAGGAGAGCGGTTGGCCGGCCTGGAAGTTCTACCGCCCGATTGCCGAAGTCGCGCTCGAGAACGGACTCGAGATCGTCGCCGCGAACCTCTCGCAAGCGGATGTGCGCCGGATCTCGCGAGAAGGTTTCGACGTCCTTCCCGAAGCACTACGGCATCGTACCGGCCTCGACGAGGAGCTCGCGCCCGAGCTCGAAGAGAGCCTCGCCGAGGAGATCCGCGCGGGTCACTGCGGTGTCCTACCCGAGAAAGCGGTTCGAGGGATGATCCGCGTGCAACGGGCTCGCGATGCGCAGATGGCCGATCGTCTCCTCGAGCCCCCTCGCGAGGACGGGGTGGTGTTGATTGCAGGTTCAGGACATGTGCTTCGCACGCGAGCCGTCCCGGCGATCCTCGAGCGTCACGTGCCTCCGGACACCGTGTTCACGGTGGGATTCTTCGAGGTGATGCGCGGCGTGGAAGAGCCCTACCTCCCCATGTCGGGCAGCGATGGGAACCCCGAGTTCGACGTTGTCTGGCTCACGCCCCGTGTGTACGAGGCCGATCCGTGCGAGCGGTTCAAGGAGCAGCTCGAAAAGCTGCGCCACCAGCACGAACAAACGCCAGCGGAAGAATGAGGCGCGAGCGCAAGCCGCGCCTGCAGGCGCGGCGCGCAGTGAGGCGAAGCCGAACGTAGTGTGGTCGGCCGCGGCCGCCCGGTCTTAGCGGGTTAGCGGGCGGGCAAGCCGCCCTTCCCGCACGCGGTGCGACTGCGTACGCCGCTCGCCGGGTACCACTAAGACTCCCGCAATCGGTTCACCTCCAGGTGGGCGGCGCGGACCGGCTCCGGCAGGCG
>DAOUZG010000131.1 GCA_030665705.1 Deltaproteobacteria bacterium
GTGACGGACCTCGTCGCTCGGTTCGGGGCGCAAAGTGGGCAAGAAAATGGGCAAAGCGGTTCGAGCCGACCCCGCCCGCCCGACGTCGCCGGCTCGCTAACGTAATAAATCTAAAGGGGAAAATTGGTGCCCAGGACTGGATTCGAACCAGCACCCGGTAAACCCGGACCAGGCCCTCAACCTGGCGTGTCTACCAATTTCACCACCTGGGCAGGCTCGATCCCAGATGCTAGTCGAGACGCCCGCGGTTTCAACTACTGCGGGGGATCTGCGGGTGGCGCGGCCCCGCCCTCGGCGGCTGGAGCCTCCTCGAAGCTGCCCGCAGCTTCGGTACCCGGCGGCTCGATCGGGAAGGTCTCCGCATAGGGTTCCGCCGGCTCCTCGACCTCCGGCTCAAAGATCGCTTCGCTCACCGCTTCCTCCTCCAGGAGATCGGTCACGGTGCGCGCCGACGAGAAGTAGGAGAGGGCCAGGCTCGTCAGCATGAAGATGATCGCAGCGCCCGTCGTGAGGCGCGTCAGAAAGTTCCCGGCTCCCGCTGCTCCGAACACCGTCTGGCTGGCACCGCTTCCGAAGGCCGCCCCCACGTCCGCGCCACGGCCGTGCTGGAGCAGCACCACCGCCACGAGCAGGAGGCAGGTCACGATGTGGACGATCGTGATGAATAGGCTCACGCCGTCTCTTCCGTGGGAGGTCGGTCGAACTGGATGATGGCGTAGAAGCTCTCGGGGTCAAGGCTTGCCCCGCCGACGAGTGCGCCATCCACGTCGGGCTGCGCCATGAGACTGTAGGCGTTAGAGGGCTTCACGGAGCCGCCGTACTGGATCCGGATCCGGTCTGCCGTCGTGCCGAAGCCCTTCCGGAGACGCTCCCGGACGAACTTGTGGGCCTCCTGAGCGAGCTCCGGGGTGGCGGTTCGTCCAGTTCCGATTGCCCAGATCGGCTCGTACGCAAGCACCAGTTCCGTCGCCTGCGTCTCCGCTACACCATCGAGGGCGGTTGAGAGCTGCTCCTCGAGCACCTCGAAGGTGCGACCCGCCTCCCTTTGCTCCAAAGTCTCTCCCACGCATAGGATCGGGCGGAGCCCCGCCTTCAGCACCGCCGCCACCTTCCTCGCCACGAGCTCGTTCGTCTCTCCGAAGAGCTGTCGTCGCTCGGAGTGTCCAACGATGACGTACCGACACCCGACGTCCGCGAGCATCGAGATGGAAATCTCCCCGGTGAATGCGCCTTCGGGCTCGGCGTGGACATTCTGTCCCGCCAACTCGATCGGCGTCGACGCCACGGCTTCCTTCAGAGCCCCGAGTGCGGTGAAAGGCGGCGCCAGCACCACCTCGACCCCCTCGAGATCCTGGATCATGACGGAGAGCTGCTCGGCGAACCGCAGAGCCTCCCCGACCCGCTTATGCATCTTCCAATTCGCCGCAATGATGGGAACCCTCATCGCTCTACCTCGAGAACACGGATCCCGGGAAGCGTGCGACCTCCTCGAACTCCAGTTCGTGGTCGTCGACGGCGATACGGAGTACGCAGCGTCTAACCCGACCGAATTCACTGATGCCAACCCGAGTCGCCATAGAACGTCCTTGTTCGCGGGCCGACGATAGCCCCTGGGCGTCTGTTGCGCAAAGTGGCCGAACGGCCCGTTTCTACGACGAGAAGTCAGCCGATTGCACGGCTCGATCTGCTACAGTCCCCCCGCCGTGGTCGTGGGGTGCGGGATTGACGTGGTCGAGGTTCGCCGCCTCGAGCGAGCTCTGGCTCGCAGGGGCGAGCGCCTCTGGCAGCGCCTGTTCACAGCCCGAGAGCAGGCGGACTGCGCGGCTCTGCGTCGGCCGGCCCCGCAGCTGGCCTTGCGGTTCGCGGCCAAGGAGGCCGGGATGAAGGCCATCGGGACCGGATGGCGTCAGGGTGTGACCTGGCGCGACTTTGAGGTCTTCCCCGGCCCGCGCCGCCTGAGCCTCCGCCTCTCGGGACGGGCTGCCGAGGTTGCCGGTGAGCTCGGCACCGACCGGATCTGGCTCGCCGCTACGCTCACCCGGACTCACGCTGTCGCTCAGGTGGTGCTGGAGGGCACCCCCAGGGGCGTATCCGCGCCGTGACGGTCCGGCTCCTCCAGCGGGTCCTGCTTGGCGGGGTCGTGGTTCTCGTGGCAGCACTCGTGCTCGGAGCCGTGGCCGCGCTCCGCTTCGTCCGCCTCCCTCCACCCTCGGGGACACTCGTGGTCGAAGGGCTCTCGGCACCGGTCCGCGTGGTTCGGGACATCGCCGGCGTTGCGCATGTCGAGACGGGGCGGCTGGAGGATGCCCTCGCCGGGCTCGGGCTGGCCCACGCCCAGGACCGGCTGTGGCAGATGGAGCTGCTGCGCCGGAGCGCCCGAGGGACGCTCTCGGAGCTGTTCGGTCGGAGCACCGTCGAGTTAGACCGCCTTGCCCGAACGCTGGGTCTTGCTGAGGCCGCGAGCCGAGAAGAGTCCCGTTTGGATCCTGCTGTGCGCGCCCTGCTCGAGTCCTATTCGCGGGGCGTCAACGCCTGGATTCACGAGATGCATGCGGGCCAGGTCCCGACCCCGGTGGAGTTTGGCTGGTTCGGGCTGGAGCCGGATCCGTGGGAGGTGACGGACACGCTGTCCGTTGTCCGTCTCCGGGCGTGGATGCTCGGCCGCTCGCTCGGCGCGAGCCTCCTGCTCGACCGTCTGGTCCGGGAGGTGGGGGGAGTTGCCTCCTCCCCCTTCTTTCCTGAGCGTTTCGATGGCGCCCCGGTCGGGGATCTGGTCCGCACCTGGACGGAGCTGGGACGGATAGCGGACCGGCTTGCGGGGGTCAGCGGGTTCCGGGGGCGGGTCGGAAGCATCGGTCTGGTGGTCGGCTCGGAGCGCTCGGCGAGCGGTCTACCGCTTCTCGCCAACGACCCACACGTGGAGTTCCAGCTCCCGCCCGTCTTCTACCTCGCGCACCTCCGCACCGAGAGCTTCGAAGTCGCGGGCGCCACCTGGCCGGGGGTTCCGGTCTTCTGGACCGGAACGACGCTTCACTCGGCCTGGGGGCAGGTCGCCTTACACGCCAACGTGTCGGATCTCTTCGAGGAGACGATGCACCCGTCGGACGCGTACCGGTACGACGTGGGCGGTCGCTGGAGGCAGGCGGGCCGTCGTGAGGAGCACATCCGCGTGCGGGGCGGAGGCGACGAGCACGTTGAAATCCTCACGACCCGACACGGGCCCCTTCTCGTGTCGGTGCTCCCCGAGGACAAAGCAGCGCGGAAGCTCGCGTTGCACTGGACCGGCCAGCATCCGCGAAGCGGCATCAGCGTGTTTCTGGCTCTTCCCCAGGCGAAGGGCTTCGAGGCGTTCCGCGAGACGCTTCGTGACCTGCCCGCCCCCCCGACCGTCTTTCTTTACGCCGACGACACGCCCGCGATGGCGCTGCAGATCGCCGGCCACCTGCCCGTTCGGCCGATCGACACCGGTCTGCTTCCGGTCCCGGGACGCTCGAGGTGGTACGACTGGCGCGGCACGCTCCCCTACGACGAGCTTCCGTACCGGACGCAGGCCGACGCCGCGTGGCTGGTCGCAGGCCCGCGGGCAGAGGGGATCGTGTTTCCGATCCGCGTGGCATGGCTCTGGAGCGCGACCGGCGCGACTGAGCGCCTGCGGGATCGACTGCGAGCCTCACCGAATCTCCGCCTCGAGGACGTGCTCGCGCTCCAGCGCGAGACGCACAACAGCTCCGGGCCGGAGGAGATCAGGAAGCTTCTCGACGGAGTGGTGCCGCGGTCAACCGCCGCGCGCCGGGTCTTCCGAGCACTCCGAGCTTGGGAAGGGAGCACGAGCCGAGACGCCGCCGGGGCGGCCGTCTACCACGCGTTCCGGATGCGTCTTCTGGGGCACCTCCTGCAGCGGCATCTCCCCGCGGATCAGATCGAGGCCCTCCTGAGGCTCGCCGAGCCGGTCCCCGGTCGGGCGCTCGCGGGCTACCTGGAGCAGAACTCCGACCCCCTGGACGAGGGGCTGATCCACTCGGTACTCGAGGAGACCTGGAGCTGGCTCACGAGCGAGGTGAGTCCCAACCCCGCAAAGTGGACCTGGGGCCAGACCCACCGCGTGCGTCTCTCCCACTCCTTCGAGCGCCTCGGCCGCGGCGTGACCGGACTCGTCGGCCGCGCCCTCAGCCGTGGACCCTTCCCGGCGCCCGGCGATCCGGGATCCGTGTGGGCCATGTTTACCGACGGTACCGACCCGTTTCGCGCGCGCGTCGGCCCCGCCTTCCGGTTCGCAGTGGATCTCGCCGACCCCTTCCACGCACGCTTCGGCCTGTGCGGAGGGCAGTCGGGGATCCCCGGAGCGCCGACGTACGAGGATGGCGTAGAGGACTGGGTCGAGGGACAGCCCCGGGTCCTGTGGATGCATCCGGCAGACGTCGCGTACCATGCTCAAGGGACGTGGCAACTTCGGCCGGGGCCCCGCTGAGGGCGGTTTGTGAGCAGTCCCTCGCCGAGGGGCGAGGATGATCCTCTTTCTGTTGGTTCCCGGGTTCTACGCCTCCGTGGAGCAGGCGGACCATCCGGAGCTCCGCGGTCGCCCCGTGCTGATCGGCGGGCATCCGCGCAAGCGCGGCACCGTCAACAGCGTGAGTGTCGAAGCGGTCCCGACGGGGGTGGTCGAGGGCATGCGCATGGCCGACGCGCTCGAGCGGTGCCCGGAGGCTCAGATTCGCCCGACCTGCCTTCGGCGCTACAGGGAGGTCG
Source organism: Deltaproteobacteria bacterium (assembly GCA_030665705.1). Classification (GTDB taxonomy): domain Bacteria; phylum Myxococcota_A; class UBA9160; order SZUA-336; family SZUA-336; genus DAOUZG01. The sequence continues at coordinate 4,747 of DAOUZG010000131.1, forward strand.
CGGCGGCCGTCCGGGCTCTGGCGTGGGCGCACACGGACCGGGTGGAGCCGGATGGGCTGGGGGCGATCTATCTCGAGGTTCCCTCGGAGACGACACCCCTGACTCTGGCGGCGGAGCTCTGCGTTCGCGTTCGAGGAGAGCTGGGGCTCGCCGCGGTCGCCGGCGCCGGCCCCACGCGCTTCGTGGCGTACGTTGCGGCCCGACACTGCGGACCGGGAGGGATCCGCGTGGTGAACCCCGACGAGGTCGAGGCCTTTCTGGCCCAGCTTCCCCTGACGGAGATCTGGGGGCTCGGCCCGGCCAGTGCTGCACGACTCGCCGAACACGGGTTCCGCCGGGTCGGCGATCTTCAGCGCCGCTCGAACGAAGAGCTCGAGGGCATCATCGGTCGCTCGGCCGGCGGGTTCCTGCGTCTCGCCCTGGGCCAGGACGATGAGCGGATCCGCGCTCGACCGCGTCCCAAATCGGTGTCGCAGGAGGAGACCCTCGCCGAGCCGACGGCGGACCTCACCACCCTCAGCGATCGGATCTCGGAGCTTTCGGGACGGATCGCCCTCGTGCTCGAGAGGGACGGCCGTGCGGCCCGAACGGTATCGCTCGGTCTCGGCTTCGTGGACGATCGGCAGCTCACGCGCAGCCAGACCGACGAACGCCCGCTCTCGAACCCGACCGAGATTCGCGACGCCGCCTACGCACTCCTCGGTCGAGCACGCCCCGGCCCCCGGCTGGTACGGCGGATCCGGCTCCAGGTCACGAATCTCTGTCCCCGTGAGCAGCCCGGCCAACCCCGCCAACTTTCGTTGTTCTAAGACCCCGCGATGATGGATGAGGGTGCTCCCTCCGCTGCCCGGGCGGGAAGGACCAGCGAGAGCACGGCCGGCACGAGCATCAAGGTGAAGAGCGTGGAGAGGATCATCCCTCCGATGAGAATCGACCCGAGTCCCCGGTAGAGCTCCGAGCCGGAGCCGCCCGCGAGCACCAGCGGTGACATCCCGAAGACGGTCGTGAGCATCGTCATGAAGATGGGTCGGATGCGGCTGCGCACCGCG
>DAOUZG010000335.1 GCA_030665705.1 Deltaproteobacteria bacterium
CCTGAAGGACGGTGACCTCCTCCCCCTCCTTGAACTCGACGTCGCTCACCTCCTCTCCGAGGTTCGCCTGGTACTTCAAGCTGCACGCTTCCTTGAACTTCACGGTGGCTGCCACGGGGGCTCCTCCTCTGCCAGCTGTTAAGGCGACCGGGTTATAGCGCACGTGGGCCGGGGCTGGGTAGGGTCGGCGTTCCGGCGACGGCCACGCGCAGCGCCCGGCGGGCCGCCCCGCCCCGCCGGAGTGCGCTCGCGGCCACGCGCAAGGTGGCTCCGGTCGTCGTCACGTCGTCGAGGAGAAGGACGATACGTCCCGACAGTGCACCGGGCTGGATTCGGAAGCTCCCAGCCGGATTGCGGCGACGCTCGGCGGGGGGAAGCTCTGTCTGGGAAGGGGTCGAGCGCGAGCGGTGAAGCGACCGATCCCAAAGCGGGCGCCCGGTGGCGCGCGCGAGCGCGCGGCCCAGATCGTGGACCGGGTCGCATCCCTCGCCTCGGACCCGGCGCCAGTGTCGGGGAACGGGCACGATCCCCTCGAACGAGAGCTCCGCCACGCGGCGGGCGAGGAGTTCGGTAAGGACCGGGATCGCGTCCCGTCGTCCCTCGAACTTGAGCCGCCGGATCAGCTCCGCCGCGGTGCCCTCGTAGGAGACGGCGATGATCGCACCGCGGTGTGTGAGCAGCGGAATCACACCCCGAGCGCATGCGCTGCATAGGAGGCTCTGCCCGGCCGGACGCGGCCGGTCGCACGCCGGGCACACGCTCGGCGCTAGGAGTTCGAGAAGCTGGGATCCCCAACGAGAAGGCAACGGCCGCTCATCTCTTCCGGGACCTCGATGTCGACGAGCTTGCACACGCTCGGTGCGACGTCTGCGAGCCCACCATCGGTGATTCCGCGCCCGTCTACCGGATCCGTGACCCAGAAGATGGGGACCGGGCCCGTGGTGTGCGCCGGGCGGGGTGAGCCGCTTTCCGGAGCGATCATCCGCTCGAGGTTTCCGTGGTCAGACGTGATCAGCAACGTGCCGCCCCTGCCCAAGACAGCGGCAGTAACGCGGTCCAGACAGGCGTCCACGACCTCCACCGCCCGTATCGCGGCTTCCAGGGACCCGGTCTGTCCGACCATGTCCGGGTTCGCATAGTTCACGAGAACGAACCCGTAGGTCTCCCGGTCGAGCGCCTCGAGCAGACGGTCGGTGACTTCGACCGCGCTCATCTCCGGCTTCAGGTCGTAGGTGGGGACGTCGTTCGGCGAGGGAACCAGGATGCGGTCCTCGAGGGAGAAGGGGGCCTCGCGTCCGCCGTTGAAGAAGTAGGTGACGTGGGGGTATTTCTCGCTCTCGGCGATCCGAAGCTGCCGCAGGCCTGCCCGGCTCACGAGTTCTCCGAGGGAGCCGGGCAGGTCGACCGGGTTCCGTTCGAGTTCGCCGTGCTCCACCGCCTTGTGAACCCCGACGATGTCCTGGTCGATGATGCGCCCCGCGCCGAGCGTCATGTGGCCGACCTCGGAGCTCCCCATCTGTCCCTCGGGGAGGCCTACGGCGGGTCCAGACGTCTCGAGCTTGGCGTGCGGGTAGAGTCGGTACGCGCGATCGAAGAAGGGACTGAGCGCACGGGCGGTCGCGTC
>DAOUZG010000138.1 GCA_030665705.1 Deltaproteobacteria bacterium
AGACCTGCTGGCGCGAAGCGAGGGGGACGCCCCCGTACTCGACCTGAGCGGTCCGGTTCGACCCGACCCGACCGGTGTCCCAGAGATTCCCCTCGTCACGGTCGAGGAGCGCCCTCTCCGAAGCGGCAACGACCCGGTACCCGGTCTGCACCGCTCCGGGGCACTCGTCGCCGACGAGCCAGCTCAGTTGCGGCCGGTTGACCCCGATTCCGAGCGGGTTGCTCCCGTACTCGCAGCGAAGATTCAACGGCGCTGGGTGGGACATGGGCGAAGCCCTCCTTCCTAGACGATTCCCGTCTGACCCGTCCGCTCCTGCGGACGCTCCCGACCTCTGCGCGCGTTTACCGATTCTAGCACTCGCAAAACATCACCGGCGGCGCTCTCCCTCGAACTGCACCTGTTCGGATGGCCGCTTACGTGCGGGCGACGAAGGGCCGGGCCAGGTCTCCCGGAGCGTGGGCGCGTCCGGCGTAGAGCGCGAGCACGATGAGCGTCAGCACGTAAGGCGTCATGAGGAGCAGCGCGTAGGGAATCTCGAAGCCCGCGGCCTGCAGCTGAAACTGAAGCGCGTTTGCCCCACCAAAGAGCAGCGCCCCGGCGACGATGCGTGCGGGACGGTATCCGCCGAAGAGCACGAGAGAGAGCGCAATGAAGCCGCGCCCTGCGGTCATCCCCTCGACGAAGCTCTGCGAGATCCACAGGACGAGGATCGCGCCGGCGAGCCCCGCACACGCGCCCCCGAAAAGCGTGCAGGCCCACCGAAGCCGCATCACGGGGATCCCCTCGTTGTGGGCCGCTTCGGCGCGCTCGCCCGTGGCTCGGATCTCCAGTCCGATGCGCGTTCGGGAGAGAAGGATCGCCACGGCCACGACGAGCAGGACGGCAACCAGGAGAAAGACGCCCACTCCGGGAACGAGGTCGGGCACGGCGGGCGGAGAGACGATCGGGCGCTCGGGTGGAAAGAGCAGCCGGTACGCGCTCCCGGTCCCGCCCAGTGCGAGGAGGTTCACCGCGGTGCCCGTGACGATTGGATCGGCGCGCTGGTTCAGCACGAACCACGCGAAGATCGCCGCAAGGAGGCACCCGAGCCCCACGGCCGCCCCCGTCGCGAGCAGGACCGACCCCGTCGCAACCCCCACTGCAAACGCACCGAACGCACCCACGAGCATCAGACCCTCGATTCCGATGTTCAGCACGCCTGCGCGCTGCCCGACGAGCTCGCCCATCGCAGCGACACCGAGCGGCGTCGAGAGGCGAAGGGTCGCCAACACCAGGGCCAGGCCCGCGGCATCCATGCTCAGCTCCCCCTTCGGGGCAACGCGAACCCCACCGAGAACAGGATGACGAGCGCCTCCACCACCTGAACCGTCACCGACGGGACGTGCGCGACCCGCTGCATCGCGCCACTGCCACTTGCGAGTGCCCCAAAGAAGAGCGCCGCGGGAACGACCCCGATCGGGTGGAGACGCGCGAGGAGGGCAACGGCAATGGCGGTGAAGCCGTAGCCGGGCGAGAGGTTCTCGAAGAGCCTTCCCGTCACGCCGCAGACCTCGATTGCACCCGCGAGCCCCGCGAGCCCACCGGAGAGGAGCAGCACCCTCACCGTCTCGCGCGACGTCGAGATTCCCGCGTAGCGGGCGGCCTCGGGGCTCAGTCCCACGGCGCGAAGGCGCAGCCCGGCCGCGGTCCGAAAGAGCATCAGCCAGAGCAAGAAGGGGAGCAGGAAGACAAAGGGAAGGCCCGCGTGGATTCGAAGAGTGCCGGGGAGGAGCGGAAGACGCGCCGTCGCGGCAAGTGCGTCGCTTTGCGGATAGGTCGCGACCACCTCCTGCAGGGGACCGTGGACCGCATAGGCAACGCCGAGCACCGCGATGAAGTTGAGAAGGATTGTCGAGAGAACCTCGGAGACCCCGCGCGTCACGCGAAGCACCGCCGCCAGTCCCCCCCAGAGCGCCCCGGCCACCATCCCCGCGCCAAGCGCCAGCGGGAGCGCGACCCCCGGCGGTGCGGAGCCGAACGCACGCGTCGCGATCGCCGTCGCGGCAAGCGCCCCGACGTAGAGCTGACCCTCGCCGCCGATGTTCCAGATCCCGCACCGAAACGACACCGCGACCGCGAGCCCGATGAGAAGGAGCGGGCTCGAGCGAACCAGCGTGTTCTCGAGTGCGAGGGAGTCGCCTACGGCCCCACCGACGAGCGCGCGCACCGCCTCGAGGGGGGGCGCGCCGAGCAGAGCAAGAAGGATCGCCGCCACGGCGCTCGCGACCAGCACGGCCCCGACGGGAACACCCCAGGCGCGTACGACGTTCACCCGACCTGTCCGAGCATGAGCTCGCCGATTCGCTCGCGGGTCCTCCGCCCCGCCTCCACCGGGTAGAGCCGTCCCCGGAAGAGGACCGCGATGCGGTTGCCGAGCTCGAGGACCTCGTCGAGGTCGGTCGAGACCAGGAGCACCGCCGTCCCGCTGCGTGCGGCACGACGAAGCTCCTCGCGAATAAACCCGGTGGCCGCGAGGTCGAGGCCCCGGGTGGGGTTGATCGCAACGAGCACGGCCGGGCGTTCTCGGAGCGCGCGCGCCAGGAGGAGCCTCTGCTGGTTCCCCCCGGAAAGCGTCGCGGCCGGCTGAGCCGGTTCGCCCTGGACGTCGAACCGCGAAAAGGTCTCGCGCACCGACTCCCGGAGCCGGCTCCGTCGGAGAAGGCCCCACCGGAAGAGCGGCTCGGATCCTCCGCGCGCGGCTTCGACGAGGATCAGGTTCTCCTCCGCGGCGAGCCCGAGCACAAGCCCCGTCCGCTGACGGTCGCCGGGGATCAGTGCAAGCGGCGACCGGAGCACCTCGATCTTGCCCGCCTCGAGCGACCGGATCCCGGCAAATACCTCCTCGAGCGGAGCCTGCCCGTTTCCATCGATTCCCGCGACGGCGAAGATCTCGCCCTCGCCAACCGTCAAATCGACCCCGCGGAGCAGCCCCGCCTGCAGTCCCACCGCGCGAAGCGCTACCGAGCCGACCTCCCCTCCCGGAGGCTCGCCCGGGGGCGGCGGGTCGACGCCAACCATCCACCGTCCGAGCTCGCGCGGATCGAGCCCCGCAACGGGGCGGGTGGCAACCGTTCGGCCCTTACGCAGAACGGTGACGCGATCACAGACGGCGGTCACCTCCTCGAGCTTGTGCGAGATAAAGACGACCGTTCGCCCCTCGCCCCGCAGCCGAACGAGCAGCTCGAGAAGCGAATCGACCTCCGAGGGGGCGAGCACCGCCGTCGGTTCGTCGAGGATCAGAAGGCGCGCCCCACGAGCGAGCGCGCGAACGATTCCCAGCCGCTGCTGGTGCGCAACCGGGAGCTCCCCCGCGGGGGTCTCCGGATCGAGTGCGAGGTCGTACGCCTCGAGCAGCGTGCGGGCGCGCTGCGCGAGCCTGGCGGGGGGCAGCCAGAGCGAATCCTTCTCCCCGAGAGCCAGGTTCTCGGCCACGGTGAGGGCCGGTGCGAGCACTGCGTGCTGGTGCACGAGCCCGATCCCCTGCGAGAGCGCGTGAGCCGGAGAATCGATCCGGGTCTCCCGGCCGTCGAGCCGAATCTCCCCGCGGTCGGGCCGCACCAGGCCGTAGAGCGTCCGAACCAGCGTCGTCTTTCCGGCACCGTTCTCCCCGAGAAGGGCATGGATCTCCCCCGCCTCGATCTCGAGGTCTGCCCCGTCGAGAGCGAGGGTCGAGCCGAAACGCTTGCCGACGTCGCGAAGCTCGACCCGGAGCAACCCGTCAGAACCCAGCGCGCGGGACCACGAGTTGTCCCGACTTGATCCGTCGGACCAGTGACTTTGCGGTGATGGGGATCCCCACTCCCAACCGGGATACCAGTGCATCGTTCCAGACGATCCCGACCACTCCGTCGCGCATGCCGAACCGGATCGAGCGTGGCCGGAACCGGCCCGCCTCGACCTCGCGGGCAACCATCAGAAGGGCACGCGGGATGTCGAGCACCGCGGAGGCGATCACCGAGTCCGGGGCGAGATCGTTCTGGTCGCGGTTCGTCCCGAACCCGTACACCCCCTCGCTCTCGTCGAGCGCGGCAAAAAATCCGCGCGCGGCTGCGTCGGCGTTGTGGATCAGCACGTCGGCACCGAGTGCAACCTGCGCGAGCGTCGCCTCTCGCGCCGCCGCCACGTCTTCCCAGCTTCCGAGGTAGGTCTCGGCGATCCTCCCGTCCGCGCGCGCATCCCGCGCGCCCGCCTCGAACGCGAGAAACGTGCTTGCAACCGAGGGGATCTCGATTCCCCCGACCGTCCCGAGCCGGCCGGTCTTCGAGATCTTCGCTCCGACGTAGCCGAGCACGTAGGTCGCCTGCTCGAGCTCGAAGACGATCGGGGCCACGTTCGCCCGGACCGTGGAGCCGCTCGTCGTGATGAAGACGGTCGCCGGAAACTCGCCGCCGACCTTTGCCGCAGCATCCTGGAACTCGAAGCCGTGGCCGAAGACCAGATCGAACCCACGCGCGGCAAAATCCCGGAAGCCGGCTTCGAACTCCTGGGGCGTTCGCGTCTCCTGGTGCGCGATCTCGGCCTGCAGCTCATCGCGGATTGCAACGAGCCCCTCGTACGCGCTCTGGTTCCAGCCTGCGTCCCGGACCGAGCCCGGTGCAAGGAGCGCCACGCGAAACAGGTCGGGCTGCGGTGGAGTCGGCGGCTCTCCGCAAGCCACGGCGAGCAGAACGACCGCAACGAGCACCACGGTGGGCCCGACCGGGATCCTCCGGCAACGCAACCCACCGCTCCGCGGGCTCAACACGCCGCGTAGCATATCCGCCGCCCGCGCCGCCGCAACGCAGCCTTCTCCGGCGACGCCGGTATACTCTCGCCGCCCCGCGCCCCCGGGGGCGCCCCAGGGAGGATCCCGTGCCGTTTCCACGTCCGCCCCAGGCCGTCACGTTCGACTGCTGGAGCACGCTCATCTACGAGGTGAGCCAGGAGCAGGCGCGGGCCGCGCGGCTCGAAGCACTCGTGCAGACCGCCCGGGGACTCGGCGCCGACACGTCCACGGAACGCGCGGGGGAAGCCCTCCGGGCGGCGTGGCTGCGGCACTGGGCAGAGTGGAAGGAGGGCGTCGCATCGGGCTCCCCCGAGATAGCGCGGTGGGCGCTCGAGGGGCTCGGCCTCCGCGACGGAGAGGCGACCGAGAAACTGGCGCGGGCTTTCGGGGAGGCCTCCCTGGGCGAGGAGATCCGTCCCCTCGAGGGGGCGCGCGAAACGCTCGAGGAGCTCGCCCGGCGCGGGATCCGGCGCGGCCTCGTCTGCGATACGGGCTTCTCGCCGGGCCGTGTGGTCCGACAGATCCTCGACCGAGAGGGGCTGCTCGACCTCCTCGAGGTCGTGATCTTCTCCGACGAGGCGGGGGTCCCCAAGCCCAACCCCCGTGTCTTCGAGCTCGCCCTCGCACCTTTCGCAGTCGATCCCGGAGACGCGGTGCACGTCGGAGACATCCGGCGGACCGATGTGGCAGGGGCCCGGGGGTACGGAATGGGGAGCGTCCGCATGCGCTGGCACCACGACGACTGCTCCGAGCACCCGGACGCCGATGCAGTTGCCGAGTCCCACGCGCACCTGAGGGAGATTCTCGGCCTCGCCTAGCTGTGGTGCCCCAGGACGTTGTTCAC
>DAOUZG010000259.1 GCA_030665705.1 Deltaproteobacteria bacterium
CCGGCCAGCACGTTCACGAAGCCGGCGACTGCCCCTCCGACGATAAGGAGTCCGACGTGATCCCAGGGGGGAAGGGTCAAAGGAGCTCTGCCTGTCCCCTGGAGCCGACGGAGGGCGGCCGCTTCAGGCCGAAATGCTCGAACGCGCGCGCCGTTGCGACGCGCCCGCGCGGGGTCCGGTCCAGGAAGCCTTCCTTGATCAGGTAGGGCTCGTAGAGGTCCTCGATCGTCCCCCGGTCCTCCCCGATCGCGGCCGCCAGCGTATCGATCCCGACGGGGCCACCCCCGTACTTCCGGATCACCGTGAGGAGAAGCTCCCGGTCCATGCGATGGAAGCCCGCCTCGTCGACCTCCAGGCGCTCGAGCGCGTGTCGCGCGATCTCGGGCGTCACGGTTCCATCCCCGTCGACCTCCGCAAAGTCGCGGACCCGTCGAAGCAGCCGGTTGGCGATCCGCGGTGTCCCGCGTGACCGTCGAGCGATCTCCTGGGTCCCTTCCCCGGTCATGGTCATCGCGAGGATGCGCGCGCTGCGCTCGAGGATCCGCAGCAGGTCCTCCGGCGGGTAGTAGTCGAGGCGTGCGATGTAGCCGAAGCGATCCCGAAAGGGCGAAGTAAGAAGCCCCGCGCGCGTCGTTGCGCCGACCAGCGTGAAGCGTGGGAGGTCGATCTTCACGGTCCGTGCAGAGGGGCCCTGCCCAATTACCAAGTCGAGCTTGAACTCCTCCATCGCGGGATAGAGGATCTCCTCCACCGTGGGGTTGAGGCGGTGAATCTCGTCGATGAAGAGCACCTCCCCCGCCTCGAGATTGGTAAGGATCGCCGCCAGGTCGCCGGCGCGCTCCAGCACGGGTCCCGAGGTCGAGCGCATGGAGACCGCCATCTCGCGAGAGACGACGTGCGCGAGCGCGGTCTTTCCGAGCCCGGGTGGACCGTAGAAGAGCGCGTGGTCGAGCGACTCGCCCCGCTCGCGCGCGGCCCGGATGAAGACCCGGAGGTTCGCGCGGATGCCCTCCTGGCCGACGAACTCGTCCAACGTTCGCGGACGGAGAGTCTCCTCGAGCCGACGGTCGCTCTCGAGGCGCTCCGGCGCCAGCGGTTCAACGGGCGACGGCACGCAGCGCCTCCCGGATCAGATCTTCCAGCACAGAGGAGTCTCCGAGCGTCTCCCGCGCCTGTCGGAGGGCCTTCTCTGCCTCAGGCCGCGGGTAGCCGAGGTTGAGCAACGCCGAGACCGCGGCCTCCTCCACGCCCTCCGAGGGCGAGGCTCCGGAGACCATCTCGAACTGCCCGACCTTGTCGCGGAGGTCCACCACGATGCGCTGCGCGGTCTTCAGCCCCACACCGGGGACGCCCCGGAGCGCTGTGATGTCAGCCCGTCGAACCGCGTCCACGAGGCGTCTGACGGGCAGACCCGACAGGATGGCGACGGCCAGACGCGGTCCGACGCCCGAGGTCCCGAGCAGGAGACCGAACGCGATCCGCTCCTCCTCGGTGAGGAATCCGTAGAGGTGGAGCGCCTCCTCCCGCACGTAGGTGTGGATCTGGAGGCGGATCGTCTTCCCTTCGTCAGGAAGTTCGAGGAAGGTCGAGAGCGGAACCCGAACGTCGTACCCGACGCCGTTCACGTCGAGCACCAACCCCTCCGGCCTCTTCTCCGCCAGGCGCCCCTCGAGCCGTGCGATCAACGCGTTCCTCCCGTCACGACCGGGAACCGGCGGCCTTCGGTGTCGAACGGAGCACTGTGCCCGTGACAGATCGCGACCGCCAACGCATCCGCCTCGTCGGCCGGGGGGAGGTCCGGCAGGCCGAGCAGACGCTGAACCATCCGCTGGACCTGAGACTTCGACGCAGCGCCATATCCTACCACCGCCTGCTTGATCCGTCCGGGGGCGTACTCCGCGGGGTTGAACCCGGCCGCCGCGCACGCAACCAGCGCGACGCCGCGCGCGTGGCCGAGCATGAGCGCCGACCTCGGGTTCCGCGCCGAAAAGACCGCCTCGAGTGCGGTTCCGTCGGGGCGGGCCTCTTCGATCACCTGCTCGAGCCCCACGAGCAACTCGCGGAGCCGACCTGCGAACTCCTGGCTTCGTGGACGGATGACACCGCCCGCGACACGGCGTAACGACGAGCCCTCGAACTCGACCACCCCGAAGCCCGTGGCCCGGGTGCCCGGATCGATCCCCAGTATGCGCACGGCCCCCCTTCCGGCGCTCCGGCCCCGACGAGTTGACCCTCAGCCCTCCGCCGCGGTCTGGATCATCTCGTCCTCGGAGATGTCGAAGTTCGCGTAGACCTGCTTCACGTCGTCGTGTTCATCGAGCGCCTCACAGAGCTTGAGCATGCTCTGGGCCTCGCGCCCCGAAAGCTCGACCTTCGTCTGGGGCACCATCGTGATCTCGGAGCTCTGCGGCTCAAAGCCGGCCTCTCCGACAGCCGTCCGAACCTGCTCGAAATCCTCCGGATCCGTCTCGATCTCGAGGAAGCCACCCTCCTCCTGAACGTCCCGGGCGTTCGCCTCGATGGCCAGCTCCATCAGGCGGTCGGGGTCGACCGTCCGAGCCTCGAAGCTCAGAACCCCCTTTTTTTCGAAGAGGTAGGCCACGCAGCCGTTGGCCCCGAGGTTCCCCCCGTACTTCACGAACAGATGCCGGACGTCACTGACCGTCCGGTTGCGATTGTCGGTCACGGTGTCGATCAGGATCGCTGCGCCACCCGGCCCGTAGCCTTCGTACCGGGCCTCCTCGATCTGCTCCCCCTCGAGCTCACCCGTGCCCTTCTTGATGGCCCGTTCGACGTTGTCCTTGGGCATGTTCTGGCTGCGGGCATTGTCGATCGCGAGCCGGAGGCGGGGGTTGGCGACAGGGTCTCCGCCGCCCACGCGCGCGGAGATGGTGATTTCGCGGATGAGCTGGGTGAAGATCTTTCCCCGCTTCGCGTCCGCGGCGGCCTTCTTCCGCTTGATGGTGGACCACTTCGAGTGTCCGGACATGGCGCGTCGCTCCTGACCGCTCCTGATCCCTCCTGTCCCGTCCAGCTTGTTCGGGGATAACACCGCCCTCGCCGTCGGTCAATGCGCTCCCTGTCCTGCCGATTTTCAGGTCCCGCCGCCGCCTGCCGATCAGCATCGGAGTCCCACACTGTCGTAACGGGCAGGAGGAGAGCGATG